>JANXUL010000070.1 GCA_025356235.1 Bacteroidota bacterium | reverse complement strand
TCCAAAGAAGCCCAAGCACAAAATTGCCATAGCTATTTTCTTTAATATCATAACAGTAGTTTAACTTAAATGTAATCAAAAAAACAGATTTCAGAGAAAATAAGACAGGGGCAATAGCAGCCAGGAAACAGTTCTATACTTTTAAAAGAGCCCGAATGAAGTTTATAAATGAGAAAGTAAAGTAGTTGTCTCGATTTTGAATGAATCAGCCAATAAGTTTTTGAAGAATTAGAAAATATTGACTTCTTTTTCTAAAACAACACCAAATTTTTCAATAACACTTGCCATTATATCGTTGGAAATGTCCAGGACTTCCTGCCCCGTAGCCCGGCCGTAATTAACCAATACCAATGCCTGCTTTTCGTAGCAACCTGCATCTCCTTTCCGATAGCCTTTCCAGCCACATTGTTCTATTAACCAGCCGGCAGCCAGTTTTACTTTTTCGTCATTTAAAGAAAAGCCTGTAATAGCAGGGTAAGATTGTTTGAGTTGATTGAATTCGGTTTGTGAAATAACCGGGTTTTTGAAAAAACTACCCGCATTACCTGTTTGAGCCGGATCGGGTAATTTGCTGCTCCTGATACGTATTACAGCTTCTGAAATGGCTTTGATGGATAATTCCTGCACCTGCATTCTGGCCAGTTCCTGCTTAATAGCACCATAGCTGATATTGAATGCAGGCTGTTTGCGTAAGAGATAAGTAACACTCAGAATAATATACTGTCCTTTGTATTGTTTTTTAAACACACTATCTCTGTAACCAAAAGCACAATCATTCAGGCTAAAAACCTCTATCCTGTTTTCTTTCAGGTGATAGGCTTCCAATGCATAAAACACATCTTTTATCTCAGTACCGTACGCGCCAATATTCTGCATGGGGGAAGCTCCCACATTTCCGGGGATTAAACTAAGGTTCTCAATACCCGCATAATTATTCCGGATACAATAGCTAACAAACTGGTGCCAGTTTTCACCAGCGTAAGCTTTTACATAGTAATAGCGTGCATCTTCTTTTACCAGCTCAATGCCCTTCAACTCATTTTTTAAAACGAGCCCGTTAAAGTCTTTTGTAAATAAAATATTACTCCCGCCGCCCAATATTAATAATGGCCGGCTGGATGCCAGCAGTGATCCGTCTAACAATTCGGTCAGCTCATCTGTAGATGCGAAGGCTGAAAAATACCTTGCCTTAACATCAATGCCAAAACTGTTGTACTGCTTTAAAGATATATTCTCCTTTATATTCATGCTTTTATATCATACTGCGAACTGCGTATTTTGTACTTTTCTATATGGGGTCAACATCCGGTAATATGGTTACCCCCCGGTATCTTTTATTGGATTGTATGATGATTGTTTGTTGCTGGATCTCTTTCTTGCAAAGATGGATACGTTTGGCATCTTTGGGCAATTTGATTAATATTTCCCAAAGATATTGATTGCGCACCCTGTCAACAACCGGCTGGGCCGGGCCATTGGATTGACTTGCAAAATTCAGTTTTAACCCCTGCATCATAATGTTTGCTGCTTCTTCCGCTATGTGTTTTTCTTTATGTTTGAAGGTTACCTGTATCAAACGGGTAAAAGGTGGATAATCAAATTCTTTCCTGTTACTGAGTTCAAATGCAAACAGTTGTTTAAAGTCATGTTCCTTCACGAATTGTAAAACAGGGTGATGAATATTACTTACCTGTATCAACACTGTTCCTTTGCCATCTTTTCTCCCCGATCTCCCGCTTACCTGCTCCATGAGTTGAAAAGCCCTTTCATTTACGCGGAAGTCTGTAAAATTAAGAATGCCGTCTGCATCAACAATACCGACTAAGTTTACATGTTCAAAATCGAGGCCCTTCACTACCATTTGCGTACCTACCAGAATATCCACCCGTTGCTGTTCAAATAATTTGATCAGGGCATCATGGTCATTCTTTCCTTTTACACTGTCGTAATCCATCCTCGCAATCTTTGCATCAGGAAATTGTTCAGCTACCATTTCTTCAATTTTTTCAGTACCAAAATTTTTCTGTGTAAAATCATGGCTTCCGCAAGCGGCGCAGGTATTGATCACAGGATAAGCTGTGCCGCAATAATGACATGATAATTTATTCTTTGCCTTATGATAAGTTAAAGTAACATCACAATGCTGGCATTGCGGTATCCAGCCGCAGGTATTACAGATAAGATATGGGGAATAACCACGCCGGTTCTGAAATAAGATGACCTGTTTTTTTTGCTGTAAAGAAGTTTCAATGGCAGTAATTAAAGCAGGTGTTAGCGCGATCTTTCCTTTTTCTTTGGAAGGCACTTTTTTCAGGTCAATTATTTCAATCTGTGGTAATTCTACCTGGCCAAACCGCTCTGCCAGCCGCACCAGGCTGTATTTATGTTGCGCGCAGTTGTAATAGCTTTCAATAGAAGGGGTGGCACTCCCAAGCAATATGTTAGCCTTGAATAGTGCCCCATAATAAATAGCCGCATCCCTTGCGTGGTAACGCGGTGCCGGTTCCTGTTGTTTATACGATGCGTCGTGTTCTTCATCCGCAATGATTAACCCCAGCTCTTTAAAAGGCAGGAACAAAGAGGAGCGTGCCCCTAATACCACTTTAGTTTCGCCATTCTTAACTTTGTTCCATATCTCCACCCTTTCATTAGGGTTGAATTTAGAATGATAGATAGCAATATATCCCCCAAAATGCTTTTGCAGGCGCCTGATGATCTGAGATGTGAGTGCAATCTCAGGTAACATATATAAAACCTGTTTGCCCTGCAGTATATATTCTTCAATCAGTTTGGTGTACACTTCTGTTTTACCGCTGGCGGTCACGCCATGTAATAAACATACTGGTTTTTCAAGAAAGCCGTTTCTTATTTCCAACAAAGCCTTTTCCTGGGCAGCAGACAAAATAAAATCTATCTGGATACTTTTGGGAAGTGTTCTTATCCGGTCTCTGGCCCTTTTTTCTATAACTAAAATACCTTTATCCGATAAGCCTTTTAACTGGGCTGCCGATGCATTTGATTTTGTAAGTAATTGTGGCTGGGTTACTTCGCCTTCTGTTTTTATAAGGTGTAAATAGGAGAGCAATAACTCCATCTGTTTGGGTGCCTTACTCCAGTTGTTAAGCAGGTCAGCAAGTTTGTCTTCGTTGTGGTAAACAGGGTTAAGTGTAATGTAGGTTTCTATTTTTTCTTTGTATTTATCTTTCAATTCTTCCCAGACATGACAAACCCCTTTGTCAATCAGTTTTTTAATAACAGGATATACATTTGAAGAATCGAGTAATTGCTGTACTTCATTTAGCCTCAACTCTTTTTTTAGTTCTAGTGCTTCTGCAACAATATATTCGGCATCACCGAGGTCACTGAAATCGAGTTCTCTTTCTTCATTCCATATTAAAATACTTTCGCTTGATAATTTAAGGTTAGAGGGGATGGCAGCCTGCATCACTTCCCCTTCGCTGCACATGTAATATTGCGCGATCCATTCCCATAACTGTAATTGCTGCGGATATAATAAAGGCTCAGTGTCCAGTACATTTAAAATATCTTTTGGTTGGAAGGCTTCGGGCTTGGCGGGGAGTATTTTTTTGATGATGCCGGCATATCTTTTATTCTTTCCCAATACCACTTCTACACGGATACCCGGTTGCACCGAGTTTTGCAAATGTAAGGGTACGGCCCAGGTATAGTTTTTAGGTAAGGCTAATGGTATAATGACTTCAACAAACAATACAGGTGAATTTATTCAAAAATAAGCTTTAAGCGGATGGATAGTTTCGATACCGCATCAGGCCGCTTTCCATAAGGGTATACACTTTTTGTTTTAAAGATTGGATATCCTTCAGGGTAAGGCCCGCCACGGGCACTTCTTCCAGGTAAATTACCCGGTTGATGCCAGGTGTTAATTCAAAAATACCGCGGTAATGCAGGCGGTCAAGGGTGTCTACCAATAATACCGGTTTAATAGGGGTTTTGGTTTCTATGGCTATGCGAAAGGCCCCGTCGTAAAATTCTTTTAATGGGTTCCGGGTTTCATTAAATGTGCCTTCGGGAAAAATAAAAATAGAAATATGGTGCCTAAGGGCCGATTTCAAGGCCCGAACACTTCTTGATCTTGTTTCAGAATCACGCCTGTCTACCAAAATAACCGCCGCTTTATATATCCAGCCAAAAACAGGCACTTTAATCATTTCATATTTACCCAGAATACGCATAGGTTGGTGAGCGATTAAAACGATGGGCGGGATATCCATATATGAGATATGGTTACATACGAAAATGTATTGCCTGCTCCTGTCGTGAGGTGCTTCATATATTTCTCTATGCTTTACGCGAATGAGAAAGTACCAGGTGATTGCCCATAAGCGGCAGATCTGATAAATGATATTCCCACCTTTGATCTTCCCAAATAACAGGGATAGCATAATAAAAGGGCATACCAGAAACATGAGCACAATAAAAATTAGTAAAGCATATACGCAATAAACATATTGTAACAGCCGTAGCGTAAGTTTCATTTTTCTAACTTAGGCAAAAAAAAGGATAGACTGGGAACTGAATGCGTAAAACGGAGATTGACAGGGGGATTTTTCATCGCTGCTATTAATGCATGCAAGAATGGAATGAATAAGGATAGTGTAAAATAAAAGGGCATGCCTGTATAAGACTGCCCTTTTAAAGCAATTAGCTTTCAGCTGAAAATCTAAAACATAAATTTATGCAGCAGATTTCGAGTTCCTTTTCTTAAGCAACAATGCAAAAACGCCGATACATGCAACAACACCAACGATCATTAAAGCGCTTTCGTTCGGAGCATTTACTACTGCCTGTGCGAATAATAAGTTCATAAAAATGTTTTTTTAGTTTTTTAAATCAAACTGATATGAAGGTCAATAGAAAAAACTGCATTTAAATCAAATTATTGTTTCATAATAATGGCATTAAATAGTTAAAATAAAAATAATATAAAGTTTTTTTTGTATTAGCTCCCCTGTTTAATTAATCGTATCTCATTAAAAGATTTTTTTTAAAATATGATATGAAAAATAAGAAGGGCTGTTATAAAAACTACTTTTTATAGCAGTTACCTGCTTTTTAAAAAAGTTATCCACAATTATCAAAAATGGCAGAATGAAGGTCTTATTTTATTGTGGATACATTCTCTTTTAATCCAACATACTTAGGGTGGTAACAAATTCCGGTAACATAATCAGATAGGTATACGTATTACTGAACAAAAAAAGGTATCAATATCGATACCTTTTTTTGTTTACGAGTTTCTGCAAAATTTTATGCCGAAAAATAAAAAGAGTAAGCTACCTGCTAAACCATTCTGTACTGCTAGGAATGATAAGCAGATGCGCCATGTTCATAAATATCAAGACCTGGACCTGTTTCGGCTTCAGGATGAACGCGCAATTTCCAGGGATAAGGTAGTTTGCTAACAATCCACATTAATATCATCGCAATAACAAAGGTTGCAATTGTAATAACGGCACTACCAATGAATTGCGCTTTTAATACACTCGCGCCGCCTCCATATAACAAACCTGTTACAGGTGCAGAATTATCTGCAGCTATCGGTCCGGTTGCGCCATATTGGCCAGATGCAAATAAGCCCAGCGAAAGTGTACCCCAGATACCGGCAATGCCGTGTACAGGAACAGCTCCAACAGGATCATCTATTCTTAAATATTCCAGTACAAGTGTTCCGTAATAAACCACCACTCCTGCAACCAGGCCGATTAATATGGCTCCCAATGGCGATACCCAATAACAAGGGCAGGTAATCGCAACCAGGCCGGCGAGTAATCCATTAATGGTAAAAGAAAGATCATATTTACCTTTATTCGGACCAAATGATAAAGGAAGCAACATAGCAGTTAATGAACCTGCACAAGCTGCTAATGTTGTATTTGCTGCAATACGGCCTATGCCATCAGCATCCATTCCCGATAAAGTACTACCCGGGTTAAAACCATACCAGCCAAACCATAAAATAAAAGCACCCACCGCAGCCAGTGGCAGGTTACTTGCTGGTGGTAATCCACCTTTTTCTTTATCATCCCGTTTAAATACCCTCCCAATACGTGGTCCAAGAACAATTGCACCTGCCAAAGAGATCATACCACCAATTGTGTGAACCACGGTAGAACCGGCAAAGTCGCGGAATCCCTGGCCTAAAGAAGGCATAAAGTTACCTGGTGTGCCCATTAAAGCCAGCCAGCCATCGGGGCCCCAGGCCCAGTGACCAATAATTGGGTAAATAAACCCTGTTACACCAATACTATACAAAATATCACCTCTGAAACTGGTACGTCCGATCATAGCACCAGAAGTGATGGTTGATGTGGTATCAGCAAAAGCAAATTGAAAAATCCAGTGTGCCAGGATAGGTATTCCTGTTGCTTCATAAGTAGATGGGGCACCGGATAAGAAAAACCAGTCTTTGCCAATAAAACCATTCCCATGACTGAACATAAATGCATAACCTATTGCCCAGAACAGTATACCGCAAATAGCTGTATCAAAAATACATTCCAATAAAACGTTTACCACTTCTTTCGATCTGGCAAAGCCTGCTTCAAGCATTACAAAACCTGCCTGCATACCAAATACCAAAAAGGCGGCTACCAATGTCCAAACGGTATTGATGGAATTCATAATTGATGTCTCATGCGGCGAATAAGTTTCAGCGGCATTAACCGGGCTTGCCATCATTCCCGGAAGCATTTTCATTACAGCGAGAACAACAATAACTCCGAGAATTTTTCCTGCAAAAATGGTTAATCCAAGACGCCATTTTTCTGCTTTTGTGAGGCTATACACAACTTTGGGAGTTGCTCTCCTCATACCCATTCGCTTTAGGTTATTTAATGTATTTGAAAACATGGTCTTATTATTTTGATGAATATAAATTGGGTGATCTATGCAATTAAAATTTATATACGGCCGCTAACAGGAAAGTAGCCGTGCTTTTTGTTGGAGCACCAGATCCTTTGGTGAATATGGCTCCGTTTGCATTATCCAGTCTTAATTCAGGGATGATGGTCAGGTTATCAACTTTCACATTCGCGGAAAGAGTGGCAGCAAAAATATTTTTCGCATTTACAATCAAGGGGTTTAGTTTCCTGTCATCAAAATAATCACCTCTTAATGTCAGTCCGAATTTATTTGTCGGGTCGTAATTAAGATACAGTGCATGGTCTTTCCAACTGGAGTTGGCAGTGCCTATTTTGCTTGATTGTAAAGTGCCATCATAACTAATATTAAATTGGCTGCTCAATACACCTGTTACCACTAAATCAAATTGTGTTAACCCGGTTGCCCCCTGAAAATTGAGGTAAGCTTTTAACTTGTCATTTTTTGTAGCAGTACTAAATTGCGCGATGGCTACTTTTACGGTTGAAGTGGTACTTACATAGTCCGTGGGGTTGGCAACACCTAACATCAAAGTACTTTTTCCGCCCAATGATATGTCTGCTTTCAAACCTGTATGAAAGAATGGCCCATACGAAAATCCATAAGACATACTGTAGTTCCTGTTACCGATGGCATCCAGTACTTCATACCCAATATGTGTTGCCCATTTACCAATGGTGAATTTCACTTTATCGGAAGGTGCAAAACTTATATAGGCCTGTTTTACGGCAGTTAATGTGGTGCCTACATCATTGTAAGAAAACTCCTGCGCCCTTCTTCCAAAACCCAGATCAATGGTGGCGGATACTTTACCAACGCTGTGGTCAACCCGTAATGTAGCCATACCCAATTCGAAAGAATTTTGAGAATTGGTAAAGCTGGTTAGATTGTTTGTGCCACCGGGTGGATTGGAGAAATTAAACCTGTAATACGCATCCAGCGAGCCCGAAAAGGTAGTTGTTGGCTTTTTGGTTGAATCTGTTTGTGCATGAATCGAAACAAAGGATAGAAATCCGATTGCCCCGGCTGAAATTTTCTTTAACATTGCAGTTGGTTTTATGATTAACAAATAGGTACAGCCTTTAAACTTGGTCAGAAGTTTATCAAATGGCTGTACCTTATTTTTTATAATGAAGGTGTGCATTACAAGTGTAACTGTAACCTGGTCAGAGGTTGCTTCGTTAGTAGCGTCAGTCAGACTCGGAATATAATGAACCGTTTACTATTCTTGTATCCCACTTACCGTATTGGTATTTTATGCATACTGAGGTGTGCGTCCGTATTTTTCATCATGCTGACTTGCATCCAATCCCAGTTCTTCTTCTTCAGTGCTGACACGAAGGGGCAGAATGAAATTGATGAATTTAAAGATGAGAAATGAAACGGTAAAACTGTAGGCAACCACGATGAATAAAGCTTTCAGTTGAATAAAGAAAAAGGCGGCATTGCCATAGAAAAGCCCGTCTGCACCTGCACTGTTGACAGATTTGGTGGCGAAAATGCCAGTCATTAGCATTCCTACCATCCCGCCAATTCCATGGCAGGGGAATACATCTAATGTATCATCTAATTTTGATTTGCTCTTATAATAAACAGCGAGGTTAGATATGATGGCTGCTACCGCACCAATGAAAATACTTTGTGGAACGGCAACAAAACCAGCGGCAGGTGTTATGGCTACCAGTCCTACAACAGCACCGATGCAAAATCCGAGTACAGATGGTTTTTTTCCACGGATCACATCAAAGAACATCCAGGAAAGGCCTGCAGCAGCGGCAGCGGTATTAGTTGTTGCGAAGGCAGATACGGATAATGCATTCGCACCCAGAGCCGAACCTGCATTAAAGCCAAACCAGCCAAACCAGAGCAGACCGGTACCAATTAATACGTAAGGAATATTAGCAGGTGGTATTTCCCTGTGCTCCAAATGTGATTGGCGGCGTTTTAATACGAGTGCACCAGCTAATGCAGCACAGCCTGCTGAAATATGTACCACCGTTCCACCGGCAAAATCCAGAACTCCCATTTTAAACAGGAACCCCTCCGGATGCCAGGTCCAGTGAGCAATGGGTGCGTATACCAAAAGGCTGAATAGGGCAATAAATAAGATGTAAGAAGTAAACCGTATCCGCTCAGCCACTGCACCCACAACCAGTCCGGGTGTAATGATGGCAAACATCAGTTGGAATAAAGCAAAAAGTGCCAATGGAATAGTAGGAGCAAGACTCCACGGCGCACCTGAATTCACACCCTTAAAGAACATGTGGGTAAAAGGGTTGCCTATAAAACCGCCGATGGTGTCACCAAAGCAAAGGCTGTAACCGATAAATACCCATAAAATACTAACCACGCCAGCGGCTACCACACTTTTGATCATGGTGGAAATCACGTTTTTTCGGTGTACCATTCCCCCGTAGAAAAAAGCGAGGCCGGGTGTCATTAAAAAAACAAGGGCAGTGGCAACAATTATCCAGGCAATATCAGCGGCACTGTATTTACCACCATCATTGAAGTTGGGTAATGATGGGATAAATAATGCACCGATAGCAACTGCCATCAAGACTAAAAAAGGCGCTAACTGCTTTATTGTGGATTTTGGCATGGCTGATAAATATTAATAATTAATGTTATAATATATTATTCGACTAAAATAGTAATAATTATTCAGTAAATTGAAAAATATATTAACATTTTATATTTTTTAATACATTATCTCAATATTTTCGCGTGCGTATTCACTAATATTTAATCATTAGGCAAAAAATTGAATAAATAATAAAGCCCTGCTTTTATTAAGCAGGGCTTTACTATTTATATTGATTTTTTTATTATATGCTTATTAAGTAGCTTTTATCTTTCGATTCAAGAACGGAGCTTCCCATAAGGTATTCATCTATTTTACGGGCACATTCCCGGCCTTCACTAATGGCCCAGACAACCAAAGACTGGCCCCTTCTCATATCGCCAGCAGTAAAAATTTTCTGGATATTGGTTTGAAACGACTGATCAGTTGCTTTTACATTCCCGCGCTCATCCAGGTCAACATCCAGCTGTTTAATTAGCCCTTCCTGTTGCGGATGTATAAAACCCATGGCTAATAAAGCCAGTTCGCAAGGTATTTCACGCTCACTTCCGGGTCTTTCTTCAAAACCGGCGGCAGCCCCATTTTTTCCTGATTTCCATTCAAGGTCAACCACTTTTAAGGCTATCAACTGGCCATTTTTATCTCCTATAAAAGCTTTGGTAGCAATAGCCCAATGCCTGTGTGCACCTTCTTCGTGTGAAGAAGTTGTTTTCAGTGTCATAGGATAAGTGGGCCAGGGCATAACTGGAGTTCTGCTCTCTGGCGGCCTGGGCATTAATTCAAATTGTGTTACTGAGATTGCGCCATGCCTGTTTGAGGTTCCAACGCAATCGCTTCCAGTATCACCGCCACCGATAACCACCACGTTTTTGGACGTAGCAAAAATATCCTCACCTTCTACGGGTTTATGGCTTACCCTTTTATTCTGTTGTTTCAGGAAATCCATCGCAAAATGAACGCCTTTTAATTCCCTCCCCGGTATATTGAGGTTTCGGGGAATGGTTGAGCCACCCGCTAAAACCACCACATGAAATTCCCGCAGCAGGTCATTGATACTGGTATTAACACCTACATTAGCATTGCATTTAAATACAACACCTTCCTCTTCCATTAACGCAACCCTTCTTTCCACCACCCATTTTTCCAGTTTAAAATCGGGGATACCATACCTTAACAAACCCCCGGGCATATCATCTCTTTCATAAACGGTTACTGCATGCCCGGCATAATTTAATTGCGCGGCGGCAGCCATGCCTGCCGGGCCAGAACCTATAACAGCTACTTTTTTTCCGGTTCTAATATTGGGTTTGCGAGCCTGCACAAATCCTTTATCGAATGCGATCTCTATAATATGCTTTTCAATTTCTTCAATAGTAACAGGTGGTTGATTAATGCCCAGCACGCAGGCAGTTTCGCAAGGTGCGGGACAAATGCGACCGGTAAATTCAGGAAAATTATTAGTGGCACTTAAAATCTCATACGCTTCATGCCAGCTTTTTCTGTAAACGGCATCATTGAATTCAGGAATGATATTGCCCAGGGGGCAGCCACTATGACAAAATGGAACCCCGCAATTCATGCATCGTGCAGATTGCTGGTTGAGTTTTTGTTCGGGTAACCTTTCCACAAACTCATTGTAATCATTCACCCTCTCTTTTGGCGAACGCTTTGAAGGAAGTTCCCTGGTGAATTCTATAAAACCTGTTGGTTTGCCCATTGTTTATTATTTTGAATGTTGAATGTTGAATTTTAAATGGTGTGAACATTTAAAATTCAACATCCAAAATATACTAGCTTTTTACTTTTGATTTTTCAACTTTATCCATTAATACTTTCTTATAATCTCTCGGAAATACTTTTACAAAGTTTTTCAACTGGTTTTCAAAATCATCCAATACAAACTTTGCTACGCTACTTGCCGTGTATGCGTAATGTCTGGAAATCATATCGTGCAGTAATTGTATATCCTGTTCGTTCAATCGGTCAAGATCAACCATTTCTTTATTGCATAGCTGGTCAAATTGTCCGTTAACATCATATACGTAGGCAATGCCACCGCTCATGCCCGCTGCAAAGTTCCTGCCTGTACTGCCCAGTATCACTGCATTTCCACCGGTCATATATTCGCAGCCATGGTCGCCCACACCTTCCACAACTACATTGGCACCGGAGTTTCTTACGGCAAACCTTTCACCGGCTTTACCTCTTATATAGGCTTCGCCCGAAGTGGCACCATAAAAGGCAACATTGCCAATAATAATATTTTCTTCAGGTATAAATGTTGCCTGTTTCGATGGATAGATGATAAGTTTAGCACCACTCAATCCCTTACCAAAATAATCGTTGGCATCACCTTCCAGTTCCAGCGTAATGCCTTTGGCGTTGAATGCCCCAAAACTTTGTCCTGCCGTTCCGGTAAAAGTAAAATGAATGGTATCCTCCGGTAAACCTTCGGCCTTATATTTTTTACTTATTTCATTTGATAAAATAGTACCCGCAGTGCGATCTGTATTTTTAATGGGGAAAGAGGCAGACACTCTTTGTTTTTGCTCAAGGGCCGGTTGGGCCGTCTTTAATAATTTCCAATCCAGTACATCAGCTATACCATGATCCTGTTCTTCCTGGTTGTATAATCCTGTACCCGATGCTTCTTCTTTATACAATACCGCAGACAGGTCCAGCGCATTATATTTCCAATGGGTGATGTTATCCCTCATTTCCAACGAGTCTACCTGGCCAACCATTTCATTAATGGTTCTAAAACCAAGTTCAGCCATGATCTCCCTTAATTCTTCTGTAATGAAACGAAAGAAATTAACCACATGGTCGGGGTCGCCGGTAAAACGTTTGCGTAATTCAGGGTCCTGTGTTGCCACACCAACGGGACATGTATTCAGATGGCATTTACGCATCATGATACATCCCTCCACAATTAAAGCGGCAGTGGCAACGCCCCATTCTTCTGCACCCAATAAAGCGGCGATAGCAATATCTTTTCCCGTTTTCATTTGTCCGTCTGCCTGTAGTACCACACGGCTGCGTAATTTATTTTTAACAAGTGTTTGGTGTGCTTCAGCCAGGCCAAGCTCCCATGGAAGCCCTGCGTGTTTGATGGAGCTGATAGGGGAGGCACCGGTTCCACCATCATGTCCTGAAATCAAAACCACATCTGCTTTTGCTTTCGCAACACCTGCTGCAATGGTGCCTACCCCGGCTTTCGATACCAGCTTCACATTAATGCGTGCTGCACGGTTGGCATTCTTTAAATCAAAAATTAATTGTGCCAGATCTTCAATCGAATAAATATCATGATGGGGTGGTGGTGATATTAATCCCACACCCGGTGTGGCATGCCGTGTTTTACCTATCCAGTCATCTACTTTGTATCCAGGTAATTGGCCGCCTTCTCCCGGTTTAGCACCCTGTGCCATTTTTATTTGCAGTTCATCTGCCTCTGTCAAATAAAAACTGGTAACACCAAAACGTGCAGAAGCCACCTGCTTAATAGCAGAACGCATCGAATCGCCATTGGCCATTTTTTCATAACGTATCTCATCTTCTCCACCTTCACCGGTATTACTTTTGCCACCTAAGCGGTTCATGGCAATGGCCAGTGTGGTATGCGCCTCCCATGAAATAGAGCCAAACGACATAGCACCGGTTGCAAAACGCTTGTAAATATTTTCTGCCGGTTCTACTTCATCAATGGAAACAGAAGGATGGTTACGTTTAAAACGGAACAGGCTGCGGAGCGTGCAGGCTTTTTCACTCTGGTCGTTAACAACTTTCGAATATTTTTTGAAGGTTTCGTAATCGTTTGTTTTGGTAGCGTGTTGTAACAGGTGAATGGTTTGGGGATTGAATAAATGAAATTCACCTTTGCGTTTCCATTGATAAATTCCACCCACTGGTAACCTGTCTACCGGTATGTCTTTTTTACTGAAAGCGAAGAAATGTTTGGATAAAGTTTCTTTGGCAATCTCATCTAACCCCATTCCCTGTATGCGCGAGGTGGCACCGGTAAAATATTGGTCAACCACTGTTTTATTCAAACCAATGATCTCAAATATTTGTGCACCCTGGTAAGATTGTAAAGTAGAGATGCCCATTTTGGAAAAAACTTTCAGCAAACCTTCATTCACCGCTTTTATATAATTTTTTTTCAGGCAATCTGCATCCAGTTCTGTTTGCAGTTTATCACAGATCTTCATATCACGGATAGAAGACAATGCGAGATACGGGTTGATGGCTGTTGCGCCAAACCCAAGCAGGCATGCAAAATGATGTACTTCCCAAACATCGCCTGCTTCCACAATAATGCCTACTTGTCCGCGATAACCTTTCCTAATAAGGTGATGGTGCACGGCTGCCGTTGCCAATAAAGAAGGCATGGGCGCGTGATCAGAATCTATGGCACGATCGGTTAAAATAATTACTTCGAATCCATCTTCTACCGCATCTACCGCATAGCGGCATAAACGGTCAAGACCGGCTTTTAAAGACCCTGGTTTTCCATCAGCCCTGAAATAAGTTTGTAATGTTTTTGCCTGGAAGATACCCGTATCAATACTCCTGATCTTTTCTAATTCATGGTTGTTGAGAACGGGATGTTTCAATGCCACACTATGGCAGGCCAATGGGTCTTCAATTAATAAATTACCATTGCTCCCTGCAAATGTGGCGAGCGACATCACCATTCTTTCACGAATCGGATCAATCGGCGGATTGGTTACCTGCGCAAAGAGTTGTTTAAAATAACTGCTCAGGTGTTGCGGCTGTTCACTTAAAATAGCCAGTGGCACATCGGTACCCATTGAGCCGATAGGTTCTTTACCATCGAGTGCCATCGGGGCAATAATGGTATCGAGGTCTTCTGTTGAATAGCCGAATGCTTTCTGGTATTTAAAAACCTGGTCATGTTCAAGGTGTGTGAACATAACACGGGGTTCGGGTAATTCTTCTAAACGTATTTTATATTTGTTAAGCCATTCTGCATATGGTTTTTGAGAGCAGATGGTTTGTTTCAGTTCATCATCGCTGATGATCCTTCCCTGCTCCATATCTACCACGAACATTTTGCCGGGTTGTAATCTTCCTTTTTCTTTAATGAGTGCCGGATCAATTGGTAATACACCTGTTTCTGATGCCATGATTACGCGGTCGTCATGCGTTACAGCATAACGTGAAGGGCGTAACCCATTTCTGTCTAAAGTGGCACCGATTATTTTTCCATCTGTGAAAGAAATAGATGCAGGTCCATCCCATGGTTCCATCATGCAGGCATGGTATTCGTAAAATGCTTTTTTAACAGGATCCATTTGCTCATTGCCATCCCATGCTTCAGGTATCAGCATCATCATAACATGGGGTAATGACCGGCCGGTGAGTGCAAGCAATTCAATCATATTATCAAGACAGGCAGAATCCGACTGGCCTTCGGTAACAATCGG
>JANXUL010000051.1 GCA_025356235.1 Bacteroidota bacterium | reverse complement strand
GATCGCCCCATACTGCCCCCTGCCTAATCCATTTTTTTAATATACTTATCTCATCATCCGTTAAGGGCGGATGTTTATAAGGCATCCTTTCCTCGGGATCTTTCAAGGTTAGCCGCCTGATCATTTCGCTATGTGAGGGATACCGAGGATGATGGCAGGTTTGCCAGATTTATTTATGGCCAATGCGTCGGTCCTGAATAAAACACTAAACCCACTCTGTCTTTTCACACCACCATGACAGGTGATACATTTTTTATTGAAGATGGGTTTTATCTCCGTATTATAATCAACCGTATGACCAGCGATAACAAATGAAAAAGTGAGTACTGCCAGTACCAATACAAGTACTATCCAGAAAGTTTTGGGTAAATGCAGCAATCGCATGCCGGGGTTGATTTATGGTTTTAAAGTTAACTTATTTCGGCTTTCAACAAAAACTACTTTGTATAGTAAAAATGCAAAGATGACATAGGTTATCACAGAAAAATCTGTAAAACCTATGCCATCTGCGGAAACAAGAATGATCAGCAGTTATTAATGTACTTTTTTACCGCCTAAATAGGTTGCACTCACTTTTACATTTAAAATATCTGCCTCTGCCACTTTCATCAGGTATTTATTTAATAAAATAAAATCGGCCTTTTTACCTGTTTCCAAACTACCTACTTCTGTTTCGAGAAAACCGGCTTTAGCGGCCCAGATGGTCATGCCACGGATGGTTTCTTCCCTACTCAAAGCATTCTCCATTTGAAAACCATTGGAAGGAAACCCTTTCGCATCTTTACGGGCAACAGCTGCCAGAAAAGTTTTGAACGGAGAAATATCTTCAACCGGAAAATCGGTGCCCAATGGTAGCCATCCGTTTTGTTGCAGCAATTGTTTATAGGCATAGCCGCCTTTCAATCTTTCCTTTCCTAATCTTTCTTCTGCCCAGTACATATCGCTGGTGGCATGCGTAGGCTGAACGGAAGGAACAATACTGGCGGATCCAAACAAGTTAAAATCTGCCTGGTTAATAATCTGCGCATGTTCAATGCGCCAACGTTTATCGTTCTTGCCCTTCAGGTATTTATTATAAATGTTCAGTATTTCGCGGTTGGCACTATCCCCGATAGCATGTGTGCACATTTGAAAACCAGTGGCCACCAGTACGTTGGCCAATGAATCGTAATGACTTTTGTTACGCAGTAAAAATCCCTGCCACCCTGCTTTATCATTATAAGGTTGTAATAAACAGGCACCGCGACTACCCAAAGCACCATCTGCATATACTTTAAACCCCTTGACAAATATTTTATCGGTTTTGTATGGACCCGTTTTCAAGTATTTATCAAGGTTCTCATTATTATCACTCAGCATCACAAACAAACGAATATCGAGTTTGCCTGATTTTTGTAAGGCATCTATTGCATCTACATCGCGGTAGCTTAAGCCACAATCAGTGATTGTTGTCAACCCCTGCTCAAAACAGTTTTTCTGTGCGGCCTGCAGCGATTGGATATAAATTTCTTTGGTAGGGTCGGGAATCTGATCGTACACTTTATTATCTGCATTATCAATTAACACACCTGTTAATTTTCCCTCTTTCATTTCAATAGATCCGCCTACTATGGTTTGTCCTGCTTTAATGCCGGCCATATCCATTGCTTTTTGATTGGCGATAGAAGCATGCCCATCCACCCTGGTTATAATAACCGGTTTATCAGGAAACAGCTTGTTTAATTCTTCATTGGTGGGATATCCTTTTCCGGGCCAGCGATTCTGGTCCCAGCCACGGCCCTGTATCCATGGGAGGTCTGGATGCTGGTCTGCAAACGTTTTTACCCTGGCCACCGTTTCTTCCCATGTATTGGAACCGAAAAGGTCTGCCTGGAATAATGACCTTCCATACCCAACAAAATGTGCATGGGCATCAATAAACCCCGGGTAAACCGCTTCGCCTTTGGCATCGATATTTTCAACGGCAGAATATTTTTTTAGTATTTCATCATTCTTACCAACAGCCACAATCTTCCCGTCTTTTACTGCCATTGCCTCTAACACAGTAAATGCAGAATCAACTGTATAAATGACTGCGTGATGAATAATGGTATCTACTTTACTGGTGGAACAGGAAGCAAGGACAAATAGCATTATAATGGTGACTAGTTTTTTCATGATAACTGTTTAGGAAATAAAGATAGTGGGTTTAAACAAAAGGTTAAAGTGGTTAAATGGGTTGTATTAATTTTATTCTCTATGGAATAAAAATGGGTAATAAGCAATTTTATCTGCTTATTACCCATTTAACTTTTTTAACCATTGTAACAAATCCCTACTTCAAAAGTTCGCAGGGCTTCAGGCCTGTATGCTTCTTGAATGCCGCAGAAAAATGCGAGATAGAGGAATAACCTAATAAAGCAGACACATCAGTTACGCTCAATCCTTTTTCATACAAAAGGTATTTGGCGTGTTCCATGCGTTGTTGCTGGTAAAAATCAAATATGGTGGTACCAAAAACCTCTTTGAACCCTTTTTTCAGGTAGCATTCATTCATGGCCACTTTACGGCTCAGTTCCTTAATGGTAATAGGATCTCCTATATGTTGTAATAAAATATCTCTGGCCTGGTAAATTCTTTCGCGGCCGCTTTCATCGGCAAGAAATTTACAGGCGAACCCTTCTTCTTTATCGTCTACCAAACACTCAAGGCTGTACAATAACAATTCATGCATTTTGGCATTTACAAATATATTCTCCAGGGAACCTGAATAGCTATGGTTGAGAAGGGAATCCAGCGTATTTCTTTTTCGGTTGCAAAGTGGGAATACTTTGGTAAACGCATGCGGATGTTTGAATGCCAGCACTTCATCTTTGCGGTTGTTCAGTTTTACATTATGCACAAACTGATTCAGGAAAGAGGCGGTAAAATGAAAAGTAAATACATCCACTGTCTGGTGCTTACCGCTGCAATGATTGGTGGGCAGTTGATTGCATTGTGCGCAGCTTCTTTCTTCACAATAACGGTTACCGGCAATACAATACCTGAGTTCTAAATAATTTTCTGTTGGCTTTTTTGTGTCATAATGGTATACCATCATACCCGTATCTTCCGCCACCCAGGGATGCTGGGCATAATAACGCCGGATATTGTA
>JANXUL010000036.1 GCA_025356235.1 Bacteroidota bacterium | reverse complement strand
GCCTTGACATATACATAAAAGGCATAACCAATCACACCAAACATAACCAGTAAGAAAGGATTTATGAGCTGGGTAAAAATAACAGGAGGAAAAACGACAACGATAATAGAAAGAATAAGACAAAGCCATACCTGCGTGCGCGTAACATATTTATTTGTATCCTCGGGATATAAGTAATGGGTGTATAAAATAAAAAAAGCCACGCTTACGAAAAGGGATAAGTACTCCAGGTGAATAGCAACGATCCATGGAAGATCAGGAAAAAGCGTATGTAAAATATAGGAGCGCGCGCCCACAATTCGATAACTGTAAATAATAAAGAACAGGGCGAAATAAAGGATAGATTTATCGTGCCTTCCAAAAAGGTAGAGGCCGAAAAAAAATAAACCGCCCATCAACATGCAACCCGTAAGTACGAGGTCGAATGCTGCATTTGTTTCTTTTGCCTGAAATAATTTGGTTTTATCACCTATAATGATTTCTTTATAAGGGCCGCCTTTTGAATGCCAGAAATTAGCTACCTGTAATACTAACCGTAATGTATCAGCAGGGTTTAATAGTTCAACAGTTCTTTCTATCCATTTGGGTACTGATTTCTGCTCTGTAGAATCGGGGCTTCCGTTGCTGCAAAACTCCTCGCCATTTACAAAAAGGCGGTAAGCGGCATAGGTATCGGGAATCTGCAATGCCAGCTTGTTTTCATGTTTTGGCAACAGCACAATTGCTGTATAAGAAGCATAACCAATTGATGGAAGGATTGAATCATGAATAACAGTGTTCTTCCAGAGTTTTGGAAAAGGAACAAAAGCAGACGGTACAACTGTGGTATCTTTTGCTGAGATCAGTTGATGCCAGTAAATGGCCCATTCACCGTTTAAGGGGATACTGTTTTGTTTCAGGTCAACCTGCCTCAGGTCAATGATGCCTTTTTGTGCAACAGGCATAACCGGGTGCTTGGTTTCTTTACATGAAAAAAGAACAGAGCATAAAATGAACAGCCCCAGAAAAAGAAAATGGTATGGTCGCGTTAAAAAAGACATAAATAGCAGGTAGCGTGGAAATTTAATACACAAAGAATACGTAAGGGGGATATTACGCTACTAATTTAGTGAAAAGGACCCGCTAAAAAAATCTAATATGTAAATAAGAGGGATAAGCGGATAAATACAGTAAAAGATTCCCGATATTTCTTTTTCATTTATTCTGCGATAAAAACTTTTATCTTGTCAACAAGTTCTCATACTATGAAACATCTTCTCCTTTTAATTAGCTGCAGCCTTATAGGTTTTGTATCCACGGCACAAAAAACAGACAAACATTTACAGGCAGAGATAGCTGGCCTGTTAAGTGGATTTCATGGCGATATTGGAGTGTACGTTCATGACCTGAAAAAGGACAGGGTTATCGCTATTAATGCGGATACCGTTTTTCCTACAGCCAGCATGGTAAAAATACCCATACTTACCGGGATCATGCAGAAAATTGAAAAAGGGGAACTTACCTATCATCAGCCATTAATCTATAAAGACTCGCTTTTATATGCGGGGGAAGATATACTGGGCTCATTTAAAACAAACGAGAAAATAGAGTTAAGCAAGGTGGTGATGTTAATGTTAACTACCAGCGATAATACTGCGAGCCTTTGGTTGCAAAGCCTTGCGGGGGGCGGTACGAGCATCAATAACCTGATGGATAGCCTGGGCTTACAGGAAACACGGGTAAATAGTCGTACACCCAGAAGGGAAAATAAAAGGGAGCAATATGGCTGGGGACAAACCACGCCCAGGGAAATGGTAACATTTGTAGAAAAAATAGTAAATAAAGAAGTGATCAGTTCTGCCGCCAGTGAAAAAATGCTTCGTTTAATGGGCCGGAATTACTGGGATGAAGAGGCCATCTCTCAAATTCCAACGGATGTATTTATTGCCAGTAAAAGTGGTGCGGTAAATGCAAGCAGGAACGAAGTGTTATTTGTGAATGGAAAAAAGTGCCGCTACCTGTTTTGTATCTGTAC
Organism: Bacteroidota bacterium; assembly: GCA_025356235.1. GTDB lineage: Bacteria > Bacteroidota > Bacteroidia > Chitinophagales > Chitinophagaceae > Sediminibacterium. The sequence continues at coordinate 18,276 of JANXUL010000036.1, read as the reverse complement.
CAAAAACAACACGGATACCAGCTGGGATAAAAACAACGAAGCCTGGGAACTTACCCGGAAATTGTCGAAATTACTGTGGGAGCATTATAACAGATAGACAAAGGCGGGCGGGCATTATTCGACATTCTTACAATTCAACCAACCCCTTCCTGATGGCCTCCAGTGCAAGGCCTACCCGGCTCTGTACTTTTAGTTTTCCGAACAGGGTTTCCCGGTAGCCGTCAATGGTTCTTTCACTAAGGTTCATGAGTGTAGCAATTTCGCGGTAAGTCATATCGGAACAGGCGTATTGTAAGAATGTTTTTTCGCGCTCATTAATTTGTACTGCCTCTTTTTCTGAGTTTAATAACCGCCTGAAATTGATATTACTTGCATCTGCATTATAATATCCCTTGCTGTTAATTTCCTGTAATGCTTTTTCGAGCTCATCGGGATGGGTTTCTTTAAGGAGGTAAGAACAGCAACCCGCTTTGATCATATCAATGATAACCTTATCCCCGTCGTTCATGGAAAGCGCCACCAATTTCATTTGTGGATAGTGGGTACTTAACCATTTGGCAGTTTCGAGACCATTCATAACCGGCATATTCACATCAATCAGCATGATAGACGGAATAATTTTATTTTTCAATAATTTTTCCTGCAGGTCTTTTCCATTCTGCGCTTCTAATACTACATCATAATCGTTAAAACTTTTAAGCATCAGGCTCAGTGATCTTGAAAATAAAACATGATCATCAATTATGCCAATGGTAATTTTCATGATGCTAAAGTGTTAACGGGTATCTGGATAATAACAGCGGTGCCGCTACCTACGAATGATTGCCATTGTACTGTACCGCCTAATAAGTGTGTCCTGTGTTTGATATTTAAAAGCCCAACACCTTTTGCAGAAGCAGTTTCTTTAAAGCCCGAACCATCATCTTTGATAGTAATGGTTAGGGATGTACCTGCCTCTTTTACGGTGATATAAATATTTTTTGCCCCGGCATGTTTCATGGCATTTTGTAAAATTTCCTGAACAATGCGAAACAGAATAATTTGTTTATCTGCCTGTAAATGCAATGAGCCGGGGTGCGATAAATGAAGCTGTAATGACCTGGCAGAGTTGATACGTGCTACTTCCGCTTCCAGGTTCTCTATAAAGTTAAACTGTTCCAGCCATTCTTTATTGAGTGATTTGGAAAGTGAGCGGAGTTCTTGTATGGCTTTACCCAGGGTTTCGTTTGCAGTTATTAATGTATCCGGCGGGTTGGGAATAGTACGTTGAGAAACGCCAATAAGTAATTTTGTACTGTTTAATAATTGGCCAATATTATCATGCAGTTCTTCACCAAGTTGGTAAAACGTTTCTTCCCTTGTCTCTAATTGTGATTGCATCAATTGCTTTTCAAATTCGCCAGTCATGGTTTTTTTTTCTTCCTGATGTTTTCTTTTGCGTTCATTGTACATCCTTACGTATGTCAACAAGGCAGCAGCAGCAATAAAAAAAGTGCAGGTAATGATGACAACGATAATGATTATATTGTTTGACGATACTTGCATAAGAAAGCGCGCATCCAGCAACTGTATAGAATAAAGTTGAGCAGGGCAAAGATTATAAATCTAACCGGTATTTGTTGTTTTAAATTAATGCTGGCTAAATAAGTATAAAAAATATTACAGGCCGTACTTCCAAAATAAAAGAAAAAGAGCCCGGCGATGATCCAGAACGGAGGGTGTTTGTAAATATCTACATACTCCTCTTTTTTCAGGAAAGAATAAAAGTACAAACAGCAAATAATAATGATCATTACAGAGGCGATATTGTTACTGATAATGCTGTACAATAAAAAATGACTATAGATGCTTTCATAGAAGTAAAAGCCGGTAAAAAGTGATAGGCCGGGCAATAACCAGTATTGTACTTTGAAGTAAGGCGAACAGATTTTATACAGCACTGCACTAATGAAAATAATTTCTACAGGCAAATTGATATTGTATAACCAGTGGTTATTCAGGTGATAAATAAAGTACATGGTAAACCCGGTAAACTCAAGGATCACGGTAAACAGCATAAACCACCTGAAATAACTCCAGTTGCCCACCTTCCCATTTGAAAGATAGAAAAACGAAGAAGCTAAGCATATCGCTTCCATGATTTCACTAAAAGGAAAAAAAAGCATAAATAAAATTTAAGGCCACAGAGCTCCGTTATCATATGAGTCATCACCTACCGGCGGATCTCCATCACCCGGATCGCCGGCCGCAGCCATAGCTTTTTTCATCATGACTTTACTTTGGGTTTTTCCAAATATTCCTGTAACAGGGTTATTGATGGAAAGAACCTGCTGCAAGTTTCTGTCTGACGTAAACCTTGTGGCTACCAGCATAAATGTTATTTTGCCATTTACAGCGCCAGGCATAATAGCAATACCTGCCTGATCAGGAGGCACAGGTCCTCCGGCATTGATTGTTTTTTCGGCTGAATCAAGGTAGGTTCTGAGCTCAGTGATTGTAAAACAAACGGCATCGGGAAATGAAGGGAGATTGGTAGCACCAGAATTACTCAGCCGTTGATCGAAAGCCCTTTTCATAATAAATGCCTCCCCCTTCGGCAGCGTTCCAGGTAGCCCGGCGAAGGAAGCTTTTTTGGTTGTTTTTTTATTTTTTTTGGACATAAGCGTTGTTTTGCAAGCGTTAATTGAGGTTGTGACCTCAATATTGACATAATTATCCGGATTAAAATCGGGTATTTTCCCCATTTTCTCTACCGGGGAAAACCCCGTTTATAAAAAAGGGGTTTTCCTAATCAGCTTTTGCAGGAGAATTACAAATTTTATAGACCATTCATTATGTGTAAAAAATACCCAATAATGCGGCCGCTTGAAAATACATGTAATGATTTAGTAAGTAACAAAATCAAAAAAGAATTAAAAAAAGATAAGTTGGCCTATTGACAGTCTGAAGCCAGTTATGTATTATTACAACGGCTTTAAATAAAAGGACATTATTGCCCTTAGTATACAGAAACTCACTATTGCGCTGCCATCCCCCCGGCAGGAAAGTGAAAAAGAGAGCTGCCATCAATTAGTACAATTAGATAGCCTTACTGTTTCATACCCTACCAAAAGGCACTTGTATATACCTAAATGACATTTTATGGGATTGGCACATTTTCATGTTTATACTCTGGATGAGTTTACAGACTATCTCTTCAATAATATTTTTTCAAGAGAAATAACATGCATTCAAAACCATCATACCTGGCTACCCGGCTATACCTCCCTTACCAAAGAAAGAGGCGAGCTGTTTTGGCTGGAATCGATGCGTAACACACATATACAGGAAAGAAAGTGGAGTGATATAGGACAAAACATAACCACATTCAAATCCGGCAATATAGGTTTATGCAGACCGATTGATATAAAGCCTGCCGGTATTTTTGGTGCTAATCAAGGTGCAATCTGTATTGAAAATTTTGGAAACTTCGATCAGGGTGAAGATGTTATGCGCACGGCCCATAAAGCAACCATCATCCGCTTAAATGCGGCGTTGTGTAAAAAATTTGGCTTATCTCCTGTAAAATCACAAGTGGTATATCATCATTGGTTTGACAGGAACGGGAAAAGATTTTCTAATGAAAAGATCAATAGTAATAAAGTGGGTGATGAACAGAAAACATGCCCGGGCACAGACTTTTTTGGTGGCAATACCATTATTGCCGCCGAACAAAATTTTTATCCTCTAATAGCAGCAGACATACTGTTACTCAACGGAACTACCTCTCAGAATATACAAACCAAAAAAGTAAATACTGAAATCCTGAATATAAGAAGCGGCCCTGGAACTTCCTATGCAGTTCTGCGAAAGATCAGCAACCATACGGAAGTGACAATTTATGCGGAACAAAATGACTGGAGTAAAATAAGTAATACATCCGAGGAGTGGGTATTTACAAAATTATTGAACTAACAACTTTCTAAATATGAAAAATCTATTTAAAGCTACCAGCTGGAACGGGGGCCGATGGTTACTATTCCTTTGTGTATGTCAGTTGGTACTGGTCTTTATTTATATAGGGTTGCATAAGGGCAAAACCGGGAACGAATATATTCAGCTGGATAAAAAACAGGCTGAAGTGATTAATGGCATATTGCTGATTTACACCGATACAGAACAACCCACCAGCATTTTGGTATTGGATACAACAGATCCTATTAAACTTGCCAACTATATCAAGTATAAAAATACCCGGGTGGCAAGAACAAAAGCCCTGATGCGTTTTCTGGAGACGGAATATGATAGTGATATTGATGTGCTGTAAAAAGAAAAGATAGAAGAGGCATTGAATGAATATAATTCAAGAGATGTAGGTATTTATTTTTCGAAACTGAAGGTAAAAGTGCATAGTTATTTCTGGTTAAGTGAAGGCAAAGCCTATTTCGAAACCATTTTATGGTGTTTACTGGGAGTATTTACAAGCCTGATATTTTATGTAGGGATTAAAACAACACCCAATGACCCTGATGAATCTTTCGATATTAATGAAATCTCCAACCAGGTGGCTAAAATGTTTTATGCACCTATCACCACATTGGTTTTGGTAATAGGTTATCATTTTATCGGGGGTAATGATGACAATATGATTGATATCTCGGTAAATAAAGGGGTTATTCTTTTTTCATTTCTCGCCGGCTTTTATTCCGGAAGGGTAATGAAACTACTCGATAAAATTAAAGACCTGATCCTGCCATTGACCATGGTTGATAAGGGTGGTACAATAAACGAAACAAAAAAAGCAAGGATATGGGTTCAGCTGTCATTATCTGCATCAATGGCTGGTACACAGGAAGGTGCTGATATTACCGAATCTGGTTTTAATGCTGCTGTGGTTACGCTTACACCATCGGCGGGTGGTGAAGCTATTACATTAAGCCCTCCCACTGAAGATCAGCATGATACATTTATGGCTGATCAAATCATTTTTGGAGAATATAAACTCGAGGCATCCTATGCACACAAAGATGCACGGGGCCACTCCATTATTAATCTGGAAGGTGGAAAGAAAATTGCAATCAATGATACTAACGAAAGTTTTTCAGTGGTATTGGAAAAGACGAATTATGTAGGCTGATGCATTTACATTAAAAATAATAATCGGAAAGCTGAAGACGGTATAGCAGCGAACGTGAAAATAAAAAACATGGCAAATCAAAATCCAATTTACTTAGATGAACCACCTGTTGAAACAGAATTTATTATACCTAAAAAGTATAATAAAACTATGATTTCTCTTACACTGGGAATTCAAATAAAAGAAAATGATTGGGTTTATGCTTCAGCACATTCTATTTATTTAGATTTTCAAAACTGTTATCCCCAAAAAACGCCCGAGCCGGTAGACCTTATATTGAATTATGGGTCAATGCTGGAAAACCAGTTGTTATCAATGATCTCGCATGTTTCGAGAATAAAACCATCGGGCGGTGCTTCACCGGCTCAAAAAGTTAACTACCTATTGTCCATAACAGCGGGTGATAAGCTAATTGACAGTTTTGAAAAAGAAAGCGGAACAGACAACCCTTCAGATTTTAAGTCTTTAATAAAGTTTAAACTCCTGGAATGAAAAAAATATTCAGGCTGCTCGTTATTTTACTACTAATATTTTATTGGATACCAGTACGTGCTCAATTGCCGGTACCAAATTTTGAAAGCCTAAAACTTAACTCTTCCCCCGGATTCATAGTCCTTGAAATTGAACCGGATAATATTCAAAGGCCAGGCTCACCATCTAAATTTATCGGCGGCATATTGAATAGTACCATTAATGGCAAACTAAAGCCTAATGTAGCTTTTGAAATCAGCCCATATCATCTCATTTATCAAAAAGATACCAGTTCTAAAATTCTTGAAACGGATTTCTTGCAACGAACAGGTTTTTTTAAAACAATCGGTAAAACCCTCACCATCTCCATGGCAACAAGTGAATCTGATACAACTGTTTTTGGAAAATTGAAGCCCGGCACAGGCGTAGGACTGGGAGTAAGATTTATATTGATTGATGGGAAAATTAATAAAGACCTGAAAGCATGGAACCTAACGCGCCTCAAATTAATTTTTTTAGAAGGGATAGAAGCGCAACTGGCAAATTTGCCCAATGATACAGCAAGTATAGGGCTGTTTTATCTTCAAATGGAAAGAGAAATGAAGCAGTTTGAAAGTATATCTTATCATAACCTTGATTACTATGGCTATAGTCTTAAAGAAATGCATGACTCCCTGAGTAAGTGGAAGGATGAAATAATGTATGATGTGGCCGTAATGAAAATAAAAAGTACAAAAAATCTCGACAAATATTTTGGTGCCGAAGTAAAGAAACTAGGCTTTGAAGAAAATAGTCTTCTTCAAAAAATAAATGCTAAAAAAAACCCGCTCGCAAAGGAGGGATTTATGTTGGAATTTGCTGCCGGACAAGCAAGTGTTTTTCAGAAAAACGAATGGAGTGGGATGGCTCATGCGAAAACGACTTTTTGGCTTACTCCGTCCTGGCGCATTAATTTTTCAAAAACCGACCTGACACTTTTTGATTTTATGGGGGTTATCCGGTATACCATTAACAATAAAAAAGATAGCGTGGATATTGACGATTATTTTGATATGGGGGTAAGGGCTCAGGTTACCCAAAATAAATGGAGTTCATCGGTGGAGTTCATCAGTAGATGGGCCACTGACGTTCCGGCTACTACGAAAAAAAAATATACATACAGGTTAGCAATGGGGATTGATTATAAAATATCAGATGTACTCACATTTAAATTTTCTTTTGGAAGCAACTTCGACGGCAATACGAAAACATATACCGATCCTAAACAGATGTTTGTGCTGGGAGGGCTCAACATAGGGCTATTTAAATAAAACTTTTTGAAATATATGATCAATTGCCTAGACGCAAGAAGGGATTTCATTTATTCAAAGACGGTTAACCCCTCGTTTGTAAAGGAATAAGACAGGTAGATTTTTTGCATTTCTTATCCAGGCAGAAGTGATATATTCTTATCTTGATGATGATGAGCGATTCTTCCATTCTTCAGCATCTGTCAGACAAACCCATCCGAAAGAACCTAAAAGCCATCATCAGTGGCTCAGTAGGCAACCTGGTTGAATGGTACGACTGGTACGCCTATGCCGCATTCTCATTATATTTTGCACCCGTATTTTTCCCAGGTAAAGATGCTACCGCGAATCTATTAAATACGGCGGGCATTTTTGCCGTTGGCTTTTTAATGCGCCCTATCGGTGGCTGGTTATTTGGCAGCCTGGCCGACCGTAAAGGAAGAAAATGGTCCATGACCGTATCGGTGCTGATTATGTCATTCGGTTCTTTACTGATTGCCGTTACACCTTCTTACAACAGCATTGGCATTGCGGCCCCTATTTTATTGTTAACAGCCAGGTTATTACAGGGCCTGAGTGTTGGTGGGGAATATGGAACAGCCGCTACTTATTTGAGTGAAATGGCCACCAGCGGCAAAAGAGGGTTTTATTCAAGTTTCCAATACGTTACATTGATTGGCGGGCAACTGATTGCCTTGGGTATACAATTGCTATTGCAAAACTGGCTCACCACAGAACAAATGCATAACTGGGGCTGGCGGGTACCCTTTTTTATCGGCGCCATCCTTTCACTCATCGCATTTTATTTACGAAGCAATATGGATGAAACGGAAGCATTCAAAAGAAGCATCGATACTGAAAAAAAGAAAAGCGGATCGCTAAAAGAATTATTACATCATCCAAGGGCGGTTGCCACTGTAGTAGGACTTACACTGGGCGGAACCATTGCTTTTTATACCTACACTACTTATATGCAGAAGTTCCTGGTAAATACAGTTCATTTATCCAAAGGCCAGTCTACATTACTTACTTTTATTTCATTATTTATCTATGCGGCGATACAACCTTTATTCGGTTTATTATCTGATCGTATTGGCCGCCGCCCGTTACTGATCGGGTTTGGGGTATTGGGCACAGTTTGTACCATTCCTATCTTGACCGCGATAAGCCATATGACCAACCTGTTGACTATTTTTATTTTAATGATGTCGGCCCTGTTGATTGTAAGTGGATATACATCGATCAATGCAGTCGTAAAAGCAGAATTGTTTCCTGCAAAAATACGGGCACTGGGCGTGGGTTTCCCTTATTCAGTTACCGTTGCTTTATTTGGAGGTACGGCAGAATATTTTGCCTTATGGTTTAAAAATGCCGGGCATGAAAATTATTATTATTGGTACACAACAGGCTGTATATTTATTTCCCTGCTGGTATATATAGTTATGAAAGACACCCGTACTAATTCATTACTGGAGAAAGGGAAAGGTTAAATAAATTAAAGTGCTCACTATTCACACATCACGAAAACAACCTATACACCAACAGGCTCATCAGGTAAGCAAGTCCTGTCATATAAATAAACTGAAACACCGGCCATTTCCACGTTTTGGTTTCACGTTTTACAACGGCCAGTGTGCTCATACACTGCATGGCCAGTACATAAAAAACCATCAGGGATAATGCGGCTGGCAGCGTATAAACTTTACTGCCATCGGAATGGGTGGCCGACTGCATTTTTTGACGAAGTGATGAATTGTCGGTTTCTTCTACACTATATAAAGTAGCCATGGTTCCTACAAAAACTTCGCGGGCTGCAAAAGAAGTAATTAAAGCAATACCTATTTTCCAATCGTACCCCAAAGGTTTAATCACAGGTTCAATTGTTTTGCCTAATATACCTGCATAAGAATTCTGTAGTTTTTCTGCTGAAAGGTGTTTTTGTAAAGAATCTTTTTTTTGAGGGGAAAGCTGCATTAGCACTGCATATTTTTTTTCTACTTTCTGCATCCGTTCGCCTGGGCCATAGGCACTCAAAAACCAAAGCAGCAGGCTGATAACCATAATAACCTTACCGGCATCGGTTACAAATATCCGTGCCTTTTGTATCATGGTAATACCCGCATTCTTCCAGCGGGGAGCCCTGTAAATGGGTAGTTCTAAAATGAAGAAACTTTTTTCTTTAATGTTGATGAACCATTTCATCACATAGCTCACTATAAGCGCCATAAATGTGCCAAGAAAATACAGACCCATCATAACCAATCCCTGTAAGCTTAAAAAGCCCAGGTAATATTTATCAGCAATTACCAGGGAGATCAAAATAGTGTACACTGGTAAGCGGGCACTGCAACTCATTAAAGGGGTAATCAAAATGGTAAGCAGCCTTTCTTTTTTATTTTCAATATTCCTTGCACTCATAATGGCCGGGACGGCACAGGCAAACCCGCTGATCATGGGCATTACACTTTTACCGTTTAATCCCACTTTGCGCATAAGCTTGTCGCTCAAAAAACTTATTCGCGCCATATAGCCTGTATCTTCTAATACTGTTATCAATCCGAACAGGATCATGATCTGTGGCACAAAAACCAGTATACCACTGAGCCCGGCTATAAAACCGTTGATCAACAAATCGCTCCACCACACTTGTGGTAAAGTATGGTAAAGCCAGTTAGCTATTTCTTTAAATCCCCATTCAATACCATCCATCGGAAAACGGGCCAGCCAAAAAATACTCTGAAACAATAAAAAAAGAACAGACAATAAAATAATATAACCCCATGTACGGTGCAGTAATAAATTATCTAATCGGTCGGTAAATAATTTTTTTTCGAGTGGCCCGGGCTCAACTACATGTAACTGCATGATCTGCCTAATACGGGTGTATCGTTGCATGATCTCTTCAGCCTGTGTTTTGGTAGGGTTGAATTTGGTATCGAATTCTATTTTTTCAATCGCATTTTGCGCAACCGTGTCAAGTGGAAAATTCTCGTGGTTGATCAGGTAATGCACCGCGGCATAATCGCTTAGCCGTGGAAATAATTTTTGTACCGCTTCAATAGCAGGTGTAGCTAATTTTTTAGTGTTCATGAAATCCCGAACATGAATGTTAGGGTTTATTTTAGCTGTTTGGGCCAATACTTTCTTCAATTCGGCCAGGCCTTTATTTTTTCTCGGATTTACAGCTACTACCGGGATACCCAGTTCGGCTTCTAACCCGTTAATATCGATCTCAATATCTTTTTTTGCCGCGATATCGTTCATGGTAAGTGCGATCACTACAGGTATCTTCAGGTCTATGATCTGGCTGCAGAATAAAAGGTTACGCTTGAGGTTGCTGGCATCGGCTACTAATAAAACAAGATCAGCTTTGATATCGCTATCAGCCCCCATCAAAACCTTATAAGCTACCCACTCATCCGCGCGACGCGGATATAAGCTATATGTTCCGGGCAGGTCAATCAATTCCGCCGGCGTTAGTTCATCAAGACTGGCCCGACCAATTTTTTTATCAACCGTAACCCCGGGAAAATTCCCCACTTTCTGGTTCAGGCCCGTAAGTGCATTGAACAGTGAGCTTTTGCCGCTGTTAGGGTTGCCCACTAATGCAATATGTAATACAGGTTTTACCAAATGGAAAGGGTGGTTGCAAAAGTAGCTGCAAACAAGGGGTATGAGTTACGAGATTGGGAACAGAATCTGAGCGATTTTGCAAAGGGATAACGTTATACTATCGTCATCACCTTATTTTTGCAGGCGCAAACGTTCCCGTTGTATGAAAAAAATCTTGCTGATTTTAGTTTTAATACCCACCCTGTCTTATTCGCAAAGCAAAAAGAAAAAAAGGGTGGCAGAAGAAAAAGCCAATGCCGAATTGGTTGCCAGCCTTACCAAACATATTCAATTCCTGGCCGACGATAAATTAGAAGGCAGATTAACCGGCTCGCACGGTGAAGAGCTTGCCATGCAATATATCGTTGACCAATACAAACAAATTGGGCTCGAACCCAAAGGTACCAAGGGGTATGTACAGGAATTTGAGATAAATGAAGGCAGGCAGATAGATCCCGCCACATTGTTAAAAGTAGAAGGTAAAACCCTGCGGGTGATGGATGAGTACATTCCTTTGGCATTCAGTGCCATGAAACCTGTAAAAGGAAGCCCCGCCATAGCCCTGAGCGAGGCAAAGCAACCCTGGTTCAAAGACCTGAAAGAGGTTTTGGAAGAAAATAAAACCAATCCGCATTTCGATGTAGAAGAAGAGATTAAAAAACAGGCAAATATGGTTTGGTCAAAAGGTGCTACAGCTTTGTTTGTGTTTAATACTTCGTTGGTCGAGGATAATATCCAGTTTAATAAAAACGATAAATCGGCATTAACAAAGATCCCCGTAATCTATCTTACCAAAGAAGGGTATGAAAAGTATTTCTCCGATCATGCTGCAACACTGGATATGGAACTAAACATCAGCTTTTCTGATAAAACCAGGAAGGCAAGAAATGTTGCCGGGTTCATTAATAACAATGCGACCAATACTGTTATACTGGGTGCGCATTATGATCATCTTGGATATAACGAAGACAAACATGCATTGGATACGGGCCATATCATTCATAATGGCGCAGATGACAATGCCAGTGGCACCGCGGCTTTGATAGAGCTGGCGCGGATGCTGAAAAAGAAGGCACCGGTTAACAATAACTATCTGGTCATCAATTTTTCAGCAGAAGAAATGGGGTTATTGGGAAGCAAATATTGGGTGGAACATCCTACCGCTAACATCTCTCCTAACTATATGATCAATATGGATATGGTTGGCAGGTATGATACTGCCCACAAACTCACTATCGGCGGATATGGAACTTCCCCTGCCTGGAGCCAGGTGTTTGCTGTTGAAAAAAATAACCTGCTCGTTACATTCGACAGTACTGGCAGCGGCCCCAGTGATCATGCTACTTTTTACAGGCAGGACATGCCCGTATTATTTCTGTTTACCGGTAGCCACAGCGATTATCATAAAGCAACCGATGACTGGAATAAGATTAATTACGATGGTGAAAAAGACATTGTAAAAATGGTGTACCACCTGATTGAAACAACAGACAGCAAAGGCAAGCTTATCTTTACCAAAACCTCCGGCCAACAGCCGGGCCGGAATACGAAACTAAAAGTAACACTTGGTGTATTGCCCGACTACGGGTTTAGCGGTACCGGAATGCGCATAGATGGGGTGAGCCCAGGTAAACTGGCAGAGAAAATTGGTTTGCAGGCAGGTGATATCCTGCTTCAGATAGGCGCATATAAATTTGTGGATGTAAACAGCTATATGGAATCGCTCAGTAAATTTGATAAAGGCAATAAAACACAACTGAGAATAAAAAGAGGAATCGAAGAAAAAATATTTGATATCGTGCTCTAATCAATCATTTCATGAAATTACGCCTGAACGTAGAAGAGCTAAATGATGACTTCTTTGAAGACACGCGTTTATTGGGTATTACTGCTCCTTTAAAAAATTACCAGTTCTGCTTACAACTCAATAACCATTTAGGCTACGATTTCAGACTCAATGCAGATATAGAGATCCACCTGCGCAAAAAAGACCGCAGTTATTATTTTTCAGTATACCAATCAGCAGAACCCAATAGCTTTTTAACGCATTACTTATATCATAACCAGTTTGACGGCGAATACCTCTTGCCAGAATTTAAACACATGGATTTTTTATGGTTAATGAAAGGCGACCTTGTAGATGATGATAAGTGTAGCTGGATAAAACAGGCAGTGAAAAGCATGAATGGCGTACAACTGATAGCAGAATTAACAAACGAGCAGATAAAGAATAAAGGGAATATGGTTTTCTAATGCCAAAATTCCCGATTCCTCAAATTCAAAAATAGCAAACCATGTGGATCGAAAAAGACAACACCCTGCATCACAAATTTATTTTCAAAAATTTTTCTGAAGCATTTGCCTTCATGACAAGGGTTGCCCTTGAAGCAGAAAAAATGGATCACCATCCTTTATGGACCAACGTATGGAACACCGTAGAGATCTGGCTTAGTACCCACGATGCCGGAGACATAGTAACAGACAAAGACCACCAATTAGCCAAAAAAATCGATGCCCTGCGATAAAAAAATACTCAGAGAACGCGGAGTTTCTCTGAGTATTCAGTGTTAAAAACAACACTAAAGCATTATTAATTATTTAGGATAAAGTCAATGCCTGGTTACATAGAAAGCCGCTAAGAAACGCTAACTACTTTTTCTGCAGAGGTTCTCATCATACCAATAGGCTCACTAAAATCAGCCAGCCCGTACTCTGCCAAAACCTTTTGTACCTCAGGCACAGCATCCGGTGATACCGCTATCAATAAACCCCCATTGGTTTGCGGATCTGGCAGTATGCTGAATGCTTCCATTACATTCACGCCTGGTGCAAAACGAACCTTACTGCTATAGCCGTTCCAGTTTCTATAAGTGGCATCGGGAACAATACGTTGTACCAGGTATTCCTTTGCCTCATCCAGTATGGGTGTTTTAGCATAGTTGAGCTGGGCGCTTAAGCCGCTGCCTTCGGCCATTTCAATCAGGTGACCCAGTAAACCAAAGCCTGTAACATCGGTCATGGCATGCACGCCAGTGATCTTTCCCAATGCTTCCCCAACTTTATTTAACTGGCTGAGTTGTGCCAGCATCAGTGCTAAATGTTCTTCTTTCAATACATCTCTTTTCTGGGCGGTGGATAAAATACCAACCCCGATAGGTTTGGTCAAAAATAAAAGGTCACCTTCTGCTGCAGTATTATTTTGTTTGAGATGACTTATCGCTACTAATCCATTTACCGATAATCCAAAAATCGGTTCAGGTGTATCAATACTATGGCCCCCTGCCAATGGGATGCCTGCTTCATCGCAAATAGCCCTGGCACCTTCTAAAACCTGTTGAGCCAGTTCGGGGGGAAGTTTATCAACCGGCCAGCCCAAAATAGCAATGGCTAAAATGGGTTTACCGCCCATTGCATATACATCACTGATAGCGTTGGCACCTGCTATTTTGCCAAAGGCAAATGCGTCATCTACGATTGGGGTAAAAAAATCGGTGGTGCTGATCAGTGCCATACCATTTTCCAGATCATACACGGCAGCATCATCTTTGCTATGGTTGCCTACCAATAATTTTGGATGAGCGGGTGAGTGGTTATTGCTTTTTAAAATGGTATCCAAAACTGCCGGCGCTATTTTACAACCACATCCTGCACCATGTGAAAATTGGGTAAGCCTAATTGAGGTCATGTAAGAAATTATAGGGGATAAATAATACCTGTAAAAATACAAGGTATCCGCTTATCAGGAGCGACAGGTGTATAAACGAAGAAAGCCGCGTTAGACGCAGCTTTCTTACCCCCAATTATTAACTGAATAATAATCAACTGTAATTTGGAGAGTAAGCCTGAATTTTTACCGGCTTTTCTATCAACCCCCTCTTTTATTACATGAAGCCCCCGTTTTATTTTCTAATAGACCTATCGATAAAGATTAAAAACAGATATATGAAAAGACGAACATATCAGGAACACCCGTTAACTTTAAAACGGTTTACGAATTACAGCCCAACCTGAACTGATGCGAACTTGTATAAGCATTTTACTGGCCTTGTTTTTTTTGCAGGTTTCCGCGCAATTTCCATATCTAAAGAAATTGAACTACCCGGATCAGCTGCCTACGCAGGTAGTGTATGATATGCTTACAGACTCCAAAGGATATATCTGGATAGGTACCGATAAAGGGCTGTATAGGTTTAACGGGAAGTCCTTTGTTTCGGTGCCATTTAATAATACAGCCCTAAAATCCGTCAGCTATCTCCAGGAAGATCCGCAAGGAGTGGTCTGGTGCATGAATTTTTATAACCAACTATACGCGTATAAAAACGATACCCTGCGAAAATTTGACGTGAATTATAGTGTAATAAAAAACGTATCAACATTCAATAATGTAATCGTTGGATCGAAAGAAGTATGGCTCCACTCATTTAATAATATTTTTAAGATTGATAAATCCACCCATAAAGTACTTAAAGTATACAATTCTCCCAGTACGTATGATCCGATCATTGCATCAGGTATTCAGGGCGATAATTTTTATGCTGTTTCAAATGGTGGATATATGTTTCAAAACAATCATCGGAAACCCGGCTGGAATAACCTCGAACAACGGCATAACGACATTCGCCTTTTTAAAAATAAAGAAGGCATAAAAGGGTTGGGTATTGGATTGGACAGGACGGCGCCATTTGAGATTAAAAATGATATCTGCACATTGCTCCAGCCCATTAATCTTCCACTCGACACCTATATTTTTCAGGGTGTTTTTATTGATAAGGATGAAAACTGGCTCTGTACCCAAAACGGTGCCTATATGTGGAATAAAGCCACCGGCGAAGCAAAATGTTATTTACCGCATGAGCGGGTATCCGATGTAGTAAAAGACTACCAGGGAAACTACTGGATAAGTACACTTGACAACGGTATTTTTATATGCTCTTCCCTGTATAATTCGTTACTCAAAATTTATAATGATCCTTTGTTGGATAATTTTAACAAGTTGCTGCCATTACCCAATGGAGAAATAGTAGCGGGCAATAGCCAGGGGTTTATTGCAAAAGTAAGCCTGAACAGTCAGAGCGTAATGCAATATACACTTGCCAGATTCAGGGAAACAGAATTCATCAGCTATGACTCTACGGATAATGTGATTATCTCTAACCGGGGTTCTTTTAAACCCAACCAAAAAAAACCGCTGGAACTGTTTGATTATAGTAAAGGAGTAAACAGGGATCGCTTTGGCAATATTCTTGTTGCGGTTTTTAATGCTGCACTTGTGATGAACGACCATTATGGAAGTAACAACAGAAACCCGTTCCTTGATTGCCCTTTATACAAATCGATAAATACACGGATCATTTCGTATGATGGTTACCATTCGGTTCTGCTGCTGCGTTCAAAGCGCAGTAACGCGGTTGTAAGTTCGCGCAACAAGGAAAGTTTCTGGATAGCCTATGAAGATGGCCTGTACGAATACTTTTACAGGGGAGAAATAAAAATACTGACTGATGGGGAAGGCAAACCTGTTATCGGAAAATCATTGATACAACTTATTGATGGCAGCCTTGTAGTGGGAACTTCCACAAAAGGGGTGATGATTTTTAAAAACGGGGAAATTACCAAAACCTATGACGAAAAAAACGGGCTTAGTAGTGGTAACATTAAAAAAATTGTTGAACAGGATAAATATATATGGGTATTAACTGATGAAGGGCTTGACTGTATAGACAAGACCAATGACATGATCACGAACTACCTGGAAGAATACGGGTTAAGCAATATCAGTATCAATGACTTTTGCATTCAAAAGAATAAACTTCTGTTTGCTACACCTGCCGGGATTTTAGTGCGTGAAAATTCGCCACGGAATGCTGATTTTACAATTCGATTCCCTTTGCTGAAGGCAATAAGTAATGGGGTTGAAATAAATAACCATTCTGTTTTGCCGGATAAGGCCCATGATATCAGTTTTTATTTTGAAGCGTTACACTATATTTCAATAACCGCATTAAACTACCGATACCGTGTAAAAGGGATAGATACCATATGGCGGTCAACAGGTAATTTTAATAACCAGTTAAGTTTCTACCGCCTTTCTCCCGGAAACTACCTGCTCGAAATACAGGCAGTGGCCGGAGCAAATTATAAAAGTAATGTACGGTCATTCTCCTTTACGGTTTCCAGACCGGGCTGGCAAAATCCCTGGGTTCTCACAGTATTTTTTATGGGTATACTCCTTGTGGGTTGGGGTTCTTTACGCCAATGGAAAAAAAGGTTGATCAGGCGACAAACCATAAAAGAACAATTATTAAAAAGCCAGTTGGTGGCATTGCGCGCGCAAATGAACCCACATTTTCTGTACAATGTATTGAACACGGTACAGGGCCTTGTTTATGGAAACAGGAAAACAGAAGCCGGCGCGTTGCTTGGTAACTTCAGCGACCTGATGCGGAAAATATTACAATCGAGCGATAAGCAACTATTATCACTGAAAGATGAAATTGAAAACCTTCGCTTATACCTGGAATTGGAAAAAGCTAGGTTTGATGAAGGGTTCTCTTATAAAATTGAAATGGATACAATACAAGATCCATCAGCCATCTATATCCCATCCCTGCTTTTACAACCGTTTGCAGAAAATGCAGTGAAGCATGGGTTACTTCATAAAAAAGGCATTAAAATACTGGAGATAAAATTTAAAAAAACAAAAGATGCAATTATTGTAACTATTGATGATAATGGTATCGGCAGGCAGCGGTCAATCGAGATCAACCAACGTGCAAAAAATAAATCCGCCGGGTTTGCCACCATCGCTTTAAACGAAAGAATGGAGCTGTTTAACCGTTTGTATAAGCGTAAAATTACCTGTGAAATAACAGATAAAATGGATGAAAAGCAGAACCCGACCGGTACGAGTATCCGGCTGGTAATACCGGATTACGGGAATGATCCGGATGCTTTATGAGAGAAACCATTGATGTCACAGTACAAACAGCAATCCGTAATAAAAATATCATTTTCTATAACCGTAGTAAAGCTACCTTCGAAACTAAATGCAAAAGACCAGGGCAATCATTGTGGATGATGAACCCAATGCAAGAATGGCATTGCGGGGATTACTGGAAGAAAATTTCAGCCAGATCGAATTATTGGCCGATTGCAAAGACGTACCGGATGCGGTTAAAACCATCAATAAATTAAAACCCGACCTTGTTTTTCTCGACATTGAAATGCCCGGCTATAGCGGGTTTGAACTACTTGATTTTTTTGATGAAAAGCAGATCAATTTCAAAATTATTTTTGTAACAGCGTATAGTGAACACTCATTGCGGGCGTTTGAAACTTCGGCAGTAGATTATATTTTAAAACCGGTACGGCTGGAACACATGGAAAGAGCATTAAAAAAAATAAAAGCTGACGAACCGGTAAATGAAAGCAAACAATACAAAGTACTAAAAGAAAATTTTATAAATCAGATCGATAAAAAGATTGTACTGCAAACTGCGGAAACCATTTTCGTGGTGCGTATGGACGACATTATTTACATGCAGGCAGAAGGAAGCTATACCCGGTTTTATACCACCTCACACGGTGTACTTACCATTACCAAAAAATTGATTGATTTCGAATACCTTGAAAACAGTGGCCCTTTTTTTAGAACACACCGCAGCTTTATCGTTAACCTTAACCACATTAAAAAGGTAGACAAAAAAGATTTTCTCCTTATTATGAACAATGATGCCGAAGTGTATCTCGCACAAGACAAAAAAAACCAACTCCTCGAAAAAATTATCC
>JANXUL010000283.1 GCA_025356235.1 Bacteroidota bacterium | reverse complement strand
AGGTATTTGACCTTATTATCATTCAACATACGTCAAAAACGTATGAATGCTTCGTCCAAAACGTCCATGCTTGAAAGGGGTTATTTAGTATGTGTAATGATTGCTTTATTAAGGGAAGCATTAAGGTGAAAAGGTGTAGTTTTTCCATATCAGGACGGAAAATATCTTCTTTCAATTTTTCTTCTTCTGATGTAGAAACAAATCCATATTTCAGGAATGCTCTTCAACCATATTTATATGATTACTATAGTTATTTTTTTCATTTTGCATCATAGTACATTTTACACCAATACAGCTTTCTTATTCTCAAACTGCATCTCATGCAATTTAGCATAAAATCCGCCCAATGCCAAGAGCTGTTCGTGGGTGCCCATTTCTTTCAGTTCACCTTTATCTAATACAATGATTTTATTGGCTTTACGAATGGTAGAAAGCCTGTGTGCAATGACTATTGAAGTACGTCCGGAGATCATGCTATCAATGGCTTTTTCAATAAGCATTTCGCTTTCTGTATCAATGGATGATGTGGCTTCATCCAGTATCAATATTGCGGGGTTGTATAACAGGGCCCTGATAAAAGAAAGCAGTTGCCGCTGGCCCAGGCTTAAGGTACTACCTCTTTCCATAACGTTATAATCATAGCCGCCGGGTAATTGCATGATGAATTCATCAACACCGATCATTTTAGCGGCCGCAATCACCTGTTCGCGGGATATTTCGGGATTACGCAAGGTGATATTATCCATCACAGATCCTGAAAACAAAAAAACATCCTGCAATACTACGCCTATGCTTTTGCGCAATGTATCTAAATGGTACTCCTCAATATTTACCCCATCAATCTGTATCTCGCCTTTTTGAATATGGTATAGCCTGTTCAGCAGGCTAATGATGGATGTTTTGCCACTGCCGGTATGCCCAACCAATGCCACCGTTTCTCCTGCTTTCACATGAAAGTTAATATCCTTTAAAACATAATTGGGTTCTGTATACGCAAACGAAACATGTTTAAAATCAATTTCACCTTTTACTGCTGTGGGGTCGTATTTGCCATCGGAGTTGGATGTTACAAAATCGTCGTTATCCAATACCTTAAAAACCCGCTCTGCTGCAATCATACCCATTTGCAATACATTGAACTTATCGGCAATCACCCTTAACGGGCGGAATATCTGGTTGAGGTATAAAATAAATGCCACCAGCAATCCCGCATCCAGCGAGCGGTCGGCAATCCACCAAACCAATAAACCGGTGCTGATGGCCAACACGACTTCTACTACCGGAAAAAATATCGAATAAGCAAATATGGCTTTGATATTGGCATTGCGGTGTTCTGAATTAATTTTTTTAAACTTCTCAAACTCCCTTCCTTCTGCAGCAAAAGCCTGAACCACCTGCATACCTGTAATATGTTCCTGTACAAAAGCATTTAATGCAGCCACTGCATTTCTTACCCGGATAAAACTTTTGTTTACACTCTCTTTGAAATAATAGGTTGCCAGTATCATGATTGGAAATGGAACCAAACTGATCAGGGTTAAACGCCAATCAATCCAGAACATAGTACCTAGCGTGATTACAATAGTGAGCAGGTCGGCAATGATGGGTATCAGCCCGTCTGAAAAAATATCATTAATGCTTTCAATATCATTGATCGTTCTTGTAGTAAGCGTACCAATCGGTGTTTTATCAAACTGGCTCAGGTTCAGGCCAATGATTTTTTTATAGACAGCAATTCGCAGATCTTTTACAACACTTTGTCCCATCCATGCTGTAATAAAAGTAAACAAGAACCTCACGGTTGTTTCTATAAACAAAAAGATTACCTGGAAAATGCTCACTGCAATGATAAACTTGGTAGCATCAGACAGATCTGTTGTAAACAAAACGGCTTCCAGCCAATGTGGGATATGGATGAACTTACCAGTGGCTTTATCAATAGTCAATTGAATCAGGTATGGGCGTACTGGTGCAAAAACCGCCATTACGATAGCCAGTAACAGGCTCATGTAAAAAAAAGAACGATAAGGCTTTACAAAATGGAAAACCCTTCCTAACAACGAAACATCAAATACTTTCTTTTTGGGTAATTCACTCATGGTAAGGAACAAAGGTAAGAAGTCTGGGTACAGGGGAATTGCCGATTATGGAAAAATCGTGAGGGAGGGGTGGCGAGTTGTGAGTAGTTAGTGGTGAATAGGAAAGGAGAAATATCCTGCATCGGCCTTTCACCACTCACTACTCACCTTTCACTACTCACAATTCACAATTGCCCATTCACCCTGTCCCTTTCGTATATTCGCCATAGATATGGAGCAAGCACCAGAAACTTTTGTTGAACCAGTTTTACCGAAATATAATCTCAACCCTGAACAGGAAAAAAATGAGATCATCAGGCATTACCGTGCCCTGATGCGGAGCATACGCCCAAAGCTGAAAAAAGGTGATAAGGAACTGGTACGCACGGCTTTTGAAATGGCAGCCGAAGCCCATAAAACCATGCGTCGCAAAAGTGGTGAGCCTTATATCCTGCACCCCATTGCTGTTGCCATGATCTGCGTGGAAGAAATTGGCCTGGGTGTAAGAAGCACCATATGCGCTTTATTACATGATACCGTGGAAGATACCGACATCACTTTAGAAGATGTAGAAAGGGAGTTCGGATCTGAAATATCGAAGATTGTTGACGGACTGACCAAGATTTCCAATGTAATAGATACCAATACCAGCCAGCAGGCCGAGAATTTTAAAAAGATTTTACTTACCCTCACCGATGATCCAAGGGTGATACTGATAAAACTCGCTGATCGCCTGCACAATATGCGCACGCTGGATCATATGAAGCGTGAGAAACAACTAAAGATCGCATCCGAAACTGTTTGGGTATATGCGCCCCTTGCCCATCGAATGGGTTTGTATAATATTAAAACAGAGCTGGAAGACCTTTCCATGAAGTATATGGAACCGGAAGCTTATAAAGATATAGCCAGAAAACTCTCCGAAACAAAAAGGGAGCGCACCCGCTACATCAATGAATTTGTTCGCCCCTTAAAAGAAAAACTGACCACCGGCGACTTTAATTTTGAAATCTACGGCCGGCCAAAAAGTATCCACTCTATCTGGAATAAAATCAAAAAGAAAGGTGTGGCATTTGAAGAAGTGTATGACTTATTTGCCATACGTGTAATACTCGATTCGGCACCTGAGAAAGAAAAAGAAGATTGCTGGAAAGTATATTCCATGATCACAGATGAATATACCCCATCCCCGGAACGTTTACGGGATTGGTTGAGCAATCCAAAGAATAACGGTTATGAAGCTTTACATACTACCGTAATGGGGCCACAGGGAAAATGGGTAGAAGTGCAGATACGCACCAAACGCATGAATGAAATAGCTGAAAAAGGATTGGCTGCCCATTACAAATACAAAGAAGGAAGCAATGATGAGGACCGTTTTGATAAATGGTTTGGTCAGATCCGCGAAGTGCTGAGTACACAGGATACAGATGGAGTTGATTTTTTACAGGATTTTAAAACCTCTTTTCTTGCCGAGGAGATCTATGTGTACACACCAAAAGGGGAGGTAAAAATGTTACCTACCGGCAGTACTGCCCTGGATTTTGCATTTTCCATCCACTCCGCTATCGGCACCAAATGTATCGGTGCCAAAGTACACCATAAGCTGGTGCCTATCAGCCATAAACTCCGCAGCGGCGACCAGGTAGAGATTATTACCAGTAACAAACAAAAGCCTTCGGAAGACTGGCTGAATATGGTAGTTACTGCCAAAGCAAAGAGTAAGATAAAAGATGCGCTGCGGGAAGAAAAAAAAAAGATTGCAGAAGATGGCAAATACACCCTGCAACGCAAACTCGAAGCCGTTGGTGCTGCGTATGGCCAATATAATATTGATGAACTGGTTCAATTCTACAAACTGCCTTCTCCGTTGGACCTTCATTATAAAATTGCTACCAAAGCAATTGACCTGCGAGAACTGAAAGATTTTCATGTATTGGGCGATAAGATAGAAATTCCCAAACCCAAGCCGGTGATTACTGAAATACCGCTTGACCATACACAGCACAAAACATACAACCGTAAAGATTCTGAACTGATCATCTTTGGCGAAAGCAGCGATAAAATCATGTACACCCTTGCCAAATGCTGTAACCCAATTCCTGGGGATGATGTATTTGGTTTTGTAAGCACGGGTAAAGGTTTGATCATTCACCGGACCGGTTGTCCGAATGCTACCCAATTATTATCCAACTATAGCCACAGGGTAGTAAAAACAAAATGGGCCAAGAATAAGGAAATTTCTTTCCTCACAGGATTGAAAATTGTGGGATTGGATGATGTGGGCGTAATCAACAAAATTACCAATGTGATCAGTGGCGACCTGCGTATCAATATCTCTGGCCTCACAATCGAATCCCGGGAAGGTTTATTTGAAGGAACCATTAAAGTATTCGTTCACGACAAAGAAGAACTCGAAGAACTGGTTACCCGCCTTAAATCGCTTAACGGAATACAAACAGTTGATCGTTTTGACACAGAAAACTAAAACTGATGGGGGGTAAACTTTCACGTTTAACATCGAAATAAAAATAAACTCCAAACTCCAAACTCCAAACCCCAAACAAACTCCTATTTTTGCCGCGATTCAAAAGACTTTTATGGTTGATGTAATTTTAGGTTTACAATGGGGTGATGAGGGCAAAGGAAAAATAGTTGATTACTTCGCCCCCAATTATGATATCATTGCCCGTTTTCAGGGCGGTCCTAATGCAGGGCATACATTGTATGTTGAAGGGAAAAAAATGGTATTGCATCAGATACCATCCGGCATCTTCCACCAGAATGCGGTAAATATTATCGGTAATGGCGTAGTGCTTGACCCGGTTACTTTAAAAAGAGAATGCGACGCAGTGGCGGCCTATGGTATTGATGTAAGAAAGAACCTGTTTATTTCTGAAAGAACCAATATCATCATACCTACCCACCGGGCTTTGGATAAAGCATCTGAATTAGCAAAAGGTGAAAGTAAGATTGGTTCTACATTGAAGGGCATTGGCCCGGCGTATATGGATAAGACCGGCAGAAATGCATTGCGCGTAGGCGATCTGCTAGACAAAA
Organism: Bacteroidota bacterium; assembly: GCA_025356235.1. GTDB lineage: Bacteria > Bacteroidota > Bacteroidia > Chitinophagales > Chitinophagaceae > Sediminibacterium. The sequence goes on along the minus strand of JANXUL010000283.1, from coordinate 4,985 downwards.
GCTTTACCACACAATACATCAAACTCAGGCTAAAACACCAGAAACTGTTGGATAATTTTCATTTCATTGAAGATATTTCAGCATGGGAAGAAGAGTTTTTCGAGGCCCTGGAATTTTTGAAAACGTTAAACGTGATCAATTGTGAATATTTCATCAACGATCAGATAACCAAAGGAAAAAAAGTACTGGCTGAAGGTGCCCAGGGAAGTATGCTGGATATTGATTTCGGAACTTTCCCTTTTGTAACCTCATCTAATACCATTTCTGCAGGTGTATGTACCGGTTTGGGCGTATCACCCAAACAGATCAACGAAGTAATGGGTGTTACCAAAGCCTATTGCACCCGTGTAGGTGGCGGCCCTTTCCCCAGCGAATTGAATGATGCTGTAGGAGAAGAACTGAGAAAAATTGGCAACGAATTCGGCGCTACCACTGGAAGGCCCCGCCGTTGCGGCTGGATTGACCTGGTAGCTTTAAGATATGCCTGTATGCTTAACGGCGTTACCCAGGTTATTATGACCAAAGCCGACGTTCTGGACTCTTTTGAAGAATTAAAAGTTTGCACGGCTTATAATATTAACGGCCAGGAAACCAAAGAAGTACCTTTTCAGATGTCAAGAATGAAAATTGACCCGCTTTGGCAAAGTTTTAAAGGCTGGAACCAGGATACAACGGCAATAAAAGAAGCAGCAGCACTTCCAGAAACCATGAACACTTATATTGACTTTATTAATAACTATATTGGTGCTCCGGTAAAATATGTTTCCAATGGACCCGGTCGTGACCAGATAGTACATGTGTAGTATTTATTGGCATTTGTTTTGTGATTGAAAAGTTTTTTTGGTTAATAATAAATTGCGTTGAAATTTTACGCAATCAATCTTATTAGAAAATATGGCACCGAAGTCTGATAAGGATTCTAAATCCACCACGCCGAAAACGACACCGGCAAAAAATAATGATGCAAAGCCATCATCTAAAAGCAAAAAGCAATTGGATGATGAGGACGATGATTTGGATGATGAGGAGGTGGATACAAAACCATCTGCAAAGAAATCTGCTCCAAAAGCATCCGGCAAGAAATCGAAATCAGACGATGATGACGAGGAAGAAGCCGATGAGGTTGATGATGATTGGGAAAAACCCGAAGAGGAAGACGATTGGGATCCTGATTTCGATGAATTCGATATACCCAAGAGTAAAGGTAAAAAAGCTACCGGCACCGGTGCTAAAAAGAAAGAAGAAGAGGATGACTTTAAACTGGATGAAGACTTTAAAGAATTCGATCTTTTCAACGATAAAAGTGGTGGATTTGATGATGATGAAGATGATGATTTTTAATCATCAGTCCCTTACAAGGTGAAAAGAATAACCGCATCTTTTTCAATACAACACGTTGATGTTCTTAAACAGCAGATGTTGAACTGGGCCAACCGGTTCAACATTTGTTCTTTTTTGGATAACCATCAATACAGTTCCAACTATCACGGCGTGGAATGTTTGGTGGCAGCAGGCGCAGCACAGGTTTTCAATCCCACAGAAAATATATTGGCACAACTCAGCAGTTTCTGTAAGCAACAGAACGACTGGCTGTTTGGCCATATAAATTACGACCTTAAAAATAGTATCGAGCCTTTACATTCTTCCCATCCCGACCATATTGGGTTCCCTGATATTTTTTTCTTTCAGCCCGAAATTATTTTGCAGTTGCAGGATAACCGGCTTACTATTTCTTCATTAACAACTGAACCAAAGATCATCTTTGAAGAAATCACCAACAGTGTATGCACCATGGATCATGGACCATCTGCTGTTACCGTTAACCCGCGTATAAGCAAGGAACAATATATCCAAACAATACAACAGCTTTTAAAACACATACAAAGAGGCGATTGTTACGAGATCAACTTCTGCCAGGAATTTTATGCAACACAAGTTTCAATAAATCCTTTGCACGTATATGAGCAACTAACAGCCATTTCACCCAATCCATTCTCGTGTTTTTATAAACTGGATGAAAAATATTTATTATGTGCCAGTCCTGAAAGGTACCTGCAGAAAAAAGGTAACAGGCTACTCTCACAACCCATCAAAGGAACGTTCAAAAGAAATATGGATAGTACCAAAGCTGATGAACTGCTGAAACAACAATTACAGCAAAGCCAAAAAGACAGGAGCGAGAATGTAATGGTGGTTGACCTGGTCCGTAATGACCTCAGCCGCATATGCAAAGAAGGGACCGTGCAGGTGGAGGAACTGTTTGGCGTATACAGTTTTCCGCAGGTTCACCAGATGATTTCCAGCATAACAGGCGAATTACAGGAAGGTATAGATTTCGCAGGCATATTAAAGGCAACTTTCCCCATGGGCAGTATGACGGGTGCACCCAAAAGAAAGGTTATGGAACTGATAGAACAATATGAAAAAACAAAAAGAGGTATTTATTCAGGTGCAGTGGGTTATATCAGTCCCGCTAAGGATTTTGATTTTAATGTAGTAATCAGGAGCATCCTCTATAATGCCCACACACAATACTTAAGTTACCTGGTGGGGGGTGGTATTACATTTTACAGCAATCCGGAAAAAGAGTATGAAGAATGTTTGTTAAAAGCAGAAGCGATACAAAAAGTTTTGCAGAAGCTTGCCTAATACTAAGCAACTTTCAGAGAGGTCGCGAAGAATAGAAACTATTTTGCAACAACTGCACCTTCCAGTAAAGCCCTTACCGATTGCATCAGTAAATTTCCTTTTCTTGTTTCGAAGATGGCAGCTTGTTCCTTCATTAAACGCATGGAGTATTTTTTCCCTTCAGCCAAAGCCTTATCAAATCCAGGATTCCATTTATTAAACTGTATAATATCCATCAATAAACTGCTTGAAACAATCATTGAATTATATCGGCCGCTTACTTCAACCAAAGTAGTATTGGCTATTTCATCATTACTTAACTTCACTTCCTGCGGAAGGGCAGAAGCCGCTTTCTGTACAACGGTTTCACCGGCCGTCATCGTTGTCCAGCCGCCGCTGCCTTCAAAAATATAATGCGTGCCGATAAATTTTTTAACGTGGTTGCGGGTTTCTTCGGGTAAATAATATTGCAGATCCCAGAAATCCCTGCTACCGGCTTTCCTGATGGCTTGTCTTACCCTTCCTGCCCCACCATTATAAGCGGCTACCACTAATAACCAGTCGCCAAATTCTCCATAAAGTTCTTTCATCAAACGCGCGGCTACATGGGTGCTTTTATAAAAATCCATTCTATCATCTACAGCACCGGTGCGGAGACCAAACCGTTTGGCTTCGTCGCCCATCAATTGCCATGGCCCAACCGCCCCGGCCCAGGAAACCAATCCTGAACTCAGATGACTTTCTATCACACTCAGGTATTTCATTTCCCTGGGTAAGCCATACAGACCGAGTACGTTATCGTAGAGGTCGAAATAGGGTTTACCCCATGTCTTCATTTTTTCCAGTTCCTTGCCCTGTTTACGAATATATTCCTGCACAAACGATACTGCCCTGGGGTTTAATTGCGCAGCATACGGTTTTGAGGCATCGAAACTGTTATTGCCGAAAAGGCTTTTAAACCCTCCCTTATCATTCAAAGTAGAATCCTGTGCCAACATACTGCCATTCAAAGGTTCCTTGAAAGACATACTCGCAAAGCTACCTACCACAAAAGCAAAGCCCACCAGGGTTATCTTGGTTAGGGAGATATGATTATTAATATTTAGTCCAAACCATTGCATGGTTACTCAGATCCTTTGTTTAATTGATAATAAGCTATTGAAGCAGCAGTAATCCTTTATAGCTTCAGCTCTTTTGAAAAATATATTTGTTATGCAGCCCTATTTTGCAATATCCATCAGCTGTTTGGAAAGGCGTAGCAAAGATACCTCATCAAAATGAGAAGTCATCACCTGCAGGCCAAAAGGCATCCCGTTGGGATGTTTGAAGAGGGGGATGGAAATTCCGGGTATTCCCACAAGGTTGGCAAATACCGTATAGATATCTGCAAGGAACATTTCTACCGGATCATTATTCTTTTCGCCCAGCTTAAAAGCAGGGGAAGGAACCGTGGGTGAAATGATGGCATCAAACTCTGAAAAAAGTTGTTTTGTCCTGTTACTCAAAATTCTTCTAACCTGTTGAGCCTTAGTGAAATAAGCATCAAAATATCCAGCACTTAATACAAACGTACCGAGCATGATCCGCCGCTTCACTTCTTTACCAAACCCTTCACTTCGGGAAGCTTTATACAATTCGGTCAGATCAATATCAGCTAGCGGTGTACGGTACCCATATTTTACACCGTCGAAACGGGAAAGGTTGCTAGAAGCCTCCGCGGTAGTAAGTATATAGTATGTAGGAACAACATATTCAAGTAGTTCAAAATCAACTGCTTCAAGAGTGTGCCCCAGGCCTGTTAATTTTTTGATAAACGACTCTATTTCTAATTTGATGGCCGGGTCCAAACCCGGATGTTCCAGCGTTTCTTTAAAATAAGCAATCTTGTATTTTTTTTCCCGTTCCTGCAAGGCTTCTGAATAAGCGGGAACAGGTTGTTGAGAGACCGTGCTGTCAAAATCATCATCCCCTGCAATTATTTCCAATACCAATGCGGCATCATCTACTGAATTGGCAAAAATGCCTATCTGGTCAAAGGAGGAGGCATAGGCAATCAGTCCATACCTGGATATCCGGCCATACGTTGGCTTAAGACCTACTACCCCACAGAAATCTGCGGGTTGGCGAATAGATCCTCCCGTATCGCTTCCCAAACTGATCATACATAACCCTGCCTGAACCCCCACTGCAGAGCCACCTGAAGAACCACCCGGAACCCTTGATTGATCAGCTGCGTTTTTAACATGGCCAAACGCTGATTTCTCATTACTGCTGCCCATGGCAAATTCATCGCAGTTCTGGCGGCCGATGATGATGGCGCCGGCAGCCAATAGTTTATCAACTGCCGTGGCATTGTA
>JANXUL010000273.1 GCA_025356235.1 Bacteroidota bacterium | reverse complement strand
AGTGTCAGCATGACGACTGGGGCGCCCGTCACGCCGGCTATGGCGCGACCATCAAGAAAATCGCTCGGATTCAAGGGCCTGCTCGCCACGCTGAGCTGAGCAGCAATAACAAGGACAAGAGACTGGGTAAGTAAAAGGATGCCTGCAATAACCAATAATACTGAGATTAATTCGGCCTGGGTGGGGCGGAAAGGCAAGGATTCGTATTTAGTATTCACCCTTATTTTTTCAATGAAAAACCGTTCCATCCCATTAAAAACAAGGTATAACCCTGCCATTTGGCCAGCTACTTTGATCCGTTTACGAACAAACCAAAGTACCAAGAACAGTACCAGGCAGGCAATGATCTCATATAAAGAGGTAGGATATACCGGAGAGGCCAATTGGTTGCAATATGGCCCGGTACAGCCATTGATAGGGATACCTTCATTAATTACATTATGCGGATATTGGTAAGCCCACAGCCAATCGGGCAACCAACTGAATGGTTTAGGATGCAGGTTAACAATGCCCCAATCTCCATCACCACTTACCTGGCAGCCTATCCGTCCTAATGCATAGGCAAGCATCATGGTGGGTGCCATTGCATCAGCCAGGTGAATTACTTGTATGTTTTTGCGCTTTGCATAATAAATAATAGCAGCCCCGGCACATATCAACCCACCGTAAAATGTAAGCCCGCTGAAAGAGATCAATGAGCCGATGGGATCCTTAACGAAATCATTCCAGTTTTCGAGATTATGAAAAATCTTTGCTCCTAAAAAACCGAATGCCGCAGCATAGATAACTATATCACCTACCCTATCCTGTGGCCAGATGCGAATGGTTCTGGTTTCTGGCTTCGCCAATTTTTGTTTATTCTTTTCCCACCATTTCAATCCGCCAAAAACCAATCCCACCAACAGTCCTATGGCAAAATTACCTTTTGTTGAAAGGATGAATGATTGCGGATCATTCAATGCATCTGCAATAGTAAAGGCACCAATTATTTTATAACCGAAAATAAAGCCAAGCACAAAATTGAGCAGCAAATCTGAGAGTGATGCAGGTGCACCTATTGTAATGGTTTCCTCTGTATGTATGAATAACCCCTGCTGCTGTTTACGTTTTAATTCCAGGGTAAGTATCCATGCAGAGACGATAAAAGAAAGGGCGACAAAAAAACCGAATGAGTTCACCAGTTTTAACCATGTCCATTCAACTCCGAAAAGATCTTTACAGGCGTAGTATAAATTTGGGTACATGTATCGTCAGGTGTAGTTTTATAGTAAGAGAGATGCAATGTTACTCAGAAAAAATGAGACTTATGTTAGGATAAACTTAATCTGTATTGATTTGAAACGGGCAAACAATACGGAGTAGTGAATAAGAATTCGTAAACTGGCTTTATTGATCACTGATTACGAACCATTCACTTCCTTAAAACAGTAAGGCCCCACATAAAGTGGGGCCTGTACTTACTAACCCATCTATCAACAAAACTAATTAAAAATTAATTACAGAATTCATCAAATACAGAAATCAGGTGTTGGGCAATAGCCTGTGCGGGGCGGCCTTCAATCTGGTGACGCTCCACAATACTTACTAACTGACCATCTTTAAACAAAGCAATAGCAGGCGAAGAAGGTGGATAAGGCAATAAATGCGACCTAACCTGGTTTACTGCTTCAATATCAAAGCCGGCAAAGCTGGTTGTTAACCTGTCTGGGCGTTTGCCGGCATTTTGTACCGCCATTAATACACCCGGCCTGCAAGATCCTGCTGCACAACCGCATACCGAATTAATAACCACTAAAGTGGTTCCTTGTTTTTGTAACGTGTCATCTACCTCTTGTGCCGATATTAACTCATCAAAACCGCCATCAGTCAATTCTGCTTTCATCGGTAATACAATCTCTGCTGGATACATAATTGGGGCCTATTGTTTTAAAATAGGAGAACACAAAAGTAAGACAAAAGTTGAAACATTGAAAATCTCTCATTTTTAAGCCATTATGTCTCCATTAGTTTGCGAAAGCAGACATAATGGCTTATAATAAATCATAATCCAGTCAAATTGATCATAATTATTAGTGTGTTTCGGGATGGTATATGATTTGAAACACCGTTTGGGTAACCAATTATTAAAAAATTAAAACGAATAACTATGACACTTGTAAAAAGCAATCCGGCCAACCTGGGTATTCTGTTTGATGAATTATTAAACAATTTTCCATCTACCTGGGGCAAAGATTCCAACCAGGGTTTCAACGTGCCACCAGCTAATATTCATGAAACCAGGGAAGGGTATCATGTAGAATTAAGCGTGCCGGGAAGAAACAAAGAAGATTTTAAGATCAACCAGGAGAAAGGTTTACTGACCATCAGTTTTGAAAAGAAAGCAGAAACTGAGAATACGGAATATAAGACCATTCGTAAGGAGTTTACTTACAACAGCTTTAAGCGCAGTTTTAGTTTGGATGAAAAAATTGATACAACTGGTATCCAGGCAAAATATGAGAATGGGGTATTAAAAGTGTACCTGCCCAAAAAAGAGGAAGTAGTAGCCGCACCACAGAAAATAGCCATTCAGTAAGCGCTTGCCTAAAATTTTATTGTACTGTTTCATAACAGTTGGTTTTGGTTAACACCCTGTGTTTTTACACGGGGTTTCTTTTTTGAATACTTTTTTTACAATAAGGTAATATTTTCAGGCAAAGTGCTACCTATGTAAAAAAGATTAATGAAAAATACCTTTTGTCTGCTTCTTTTGATGCTCGTGAGCGGCTACGCCGTCAATGCTCAAACCGGCAAGAATTCTTTATTATGGCAGATCAATGGAAATGGGTTGCAACAGCCTTCTTATATCTTTGGTAGTTTTCATATTATGTGTAAAGCTGATTTTCAAATTTCAGCAATACTTGCCGGTAAGATAAGCGCTTCCAAGCAATTCTTTGGCGAACTGGATATGTCTGATCCCACTCTTCAGCAACAGATGACCTCGAAAATGATGCTGCAGGGCAACACCCTGCAATCGCTCATGGGTGAAACGGAATACACCAAAGTGAGTGCGCAATTCCTGCAAATTGCAGGCGTATCACTTGCCATGTTCAATAACTTTAAACCCTTTATGCCATTAAGCATATTGGTTATTAATAGTATTCCCTGCAAAGAAAAGATACAGCCCGAAACTGAATTCGTAAACCTGGCCCAAAAATACCAGATACCTATCCGCGGTTTGGAGTCGGTTGATGAGGAGATAAATGCAATTGATAAAGTCCCTCTCGATTCACAGATCAACTCATTAAAACAATCCGTTTTAAATTTTGATAGTGTAAAAACGGTGATGTTGAAAATGCAGGCGGTGTATAACTTACGTAATACAGACTCTCTGTACAGTTTTATGAAAAACGAAGGTACAGGAGGTGATTTTGAAACAGAATTGTTGGTGAAAAGAAACCTGAAATGGATTCCGGTAATTAAAAAAGCTATGGCTGATAAAGCCAGTTTTTTTGTAGTAGGTGCCGGTCATTTAGGTGGGCCCGAAGGTGTGATCCGTTTATTACAAAAACAGGGCTATAAGGTTACACCTGTAATGTACTAATTTAGTTCAATGGCATCAGAAAAGGAATTTATATCATTACTGAACCAGCATCAAAAAATTGTGTACAAGGTTTGCAACCTGTATATGGACAGGCATTCAGAAAGAGAGGATTTATTCCAGGAGATCACATTACAGGCATGGAAAGCCTATGGTAATTTCAGGGGAGACGCGAAATTTTCTACGTGGCTGTACCGGGTTGCATTAAATACAGCTATCACATTTTTTAGAAAAGAGAAGAACAGGCCGGCAATTTATTCAACAGATATTGTACCTGATCAACCCGAAGATATTTTTGATCCGATTGAAGAGCAGGTGAAAGCTATGTATGCCGCTATCGGTGATCTTTCAAATATTGACAAAGCGATAGTAATGTTATACCTGGAAGACTACAGCTATAATGAAATAGGTGATATGATGGGCATTACTGCCAATAATGTGGCCGTAAAGATGAACCGTATCAAAGTGAAACTGAAAGAAGAAACTCAAAAACATTTAGCAACTACTTAAATGTAAGCATACATGGAATTAGATGAATTAAAATATCAACTCAAAAATAAACTCTCTACAGACCATGCCGGAAGGTCGCCGGAAGATATTGCCATCCTGCTAACGCATAAAACTTCTTCGATTATTGAAAAGCTTAAAAAGAGCTTATGGATAGAAATTATTTCCTGTATCATTGTTGTTATTGCCTTTGGCTATATTGGTATGGCAGGTAATTACCAATCATTGCGTGTGTATTTCTCTGTTTTTGCTTTGTTATCAGTTGCATTTCTCTTATTATTTATTTACTTGCTCCGCCGTATCTCAAGCCTCAGTAATACAACACTGCCCGTAAAAGGGAATTTGCAAATAATTGTAAACATCATTGAAGAATTTGCGAAGCGTTATTTTCAGTTTACTATGGCACTGATACCTGTTTGTTTTATTTTCGCATTTTTGGTGGGGTATAATGAGCCTAAATCCATACCTCAGTTAGATCGGTTTGCCCAACGCCTTTTTAGTCATACCTGGCAAGTCATCGTTTTCATAGCGATGTATATGGCATTTCTTTCAGTAGGTATTTATTATTTTACCAGGTGGTACCTGAAGAAACTATATGGCAAATATTTAGTTCGCTTAAAAGAGTGTATTGCTGAGTTGACAGAAGAATAATATTTGTCTTTGCAAATGGTGCCACAAGCACGCTACTCACAACCCTGCTTTCTGCGGGTATCTATCAGGTACTGTATTTTCCATACACCATTTAACCTTACCAATTGAAATGAGTTAACGCCGCAATGACTGAACTGGCCATAATAATAAAATTTATAGGGCGTCCACGCAATGGCCAGCGGGCCATCCACTTTCACTATATCGTACGTAATACGTTCATCAGCGGCATCTTTGGGTATGGTACCGATCATAACGCTAAAGTCAGTGATCTTTTCATTTTTCACGATGGTATTTCCCGACTTATCCTTGGCAATGGTTTGCAAAATGGCAGTATCCGCAAAGCAGTCCAGTAACATTTTCGCATCGCTGCTCTTCATGGCACTGAACATTTTGTTAATCGTAATTTTTACAGAATCAACAGCAGTTTGCGATTGGGCATTGGCAACGGTTAAAGCAAGCAATCCTATCGCTACACACAGTTTTATCATATAAATTATTTGATTAAATATAAAAATAAACGACTGCAAACCGGGTACCATTGATAAAAAAACCCGCAACGGCGGGGTTTTTCTTTATCTCAGGTAACCAAGTATTTTTAGCATGCTTTGTGCCGTTTGCTCTTTTGCATACAGCCAATCTATTAGTTTACCATTTTTATCCTGCTCTACAATCACATGTTTGGGTGAGGGTATCAAGCAATGCTTAATGCCGCCATAACCACTGATCTGGTCCTGGTAAGCACCCGTATGAAAGAAGCCAACATATAAAGGTTCTTTATTGGCAACATCGTCTTTCACATCAGTTGACGCAAGTTTTGGCAGAAATACTTCATTAATATGTTCCTCAGAATCGTAATAATCATGGCTGTCACAAGTGATGCCTCCTAACACTACCCGGTGGTATTCATTATCCCATTTGTTTACAGGTAACATAAGAAACTTCTCTCCAATACCCCATGTATCGGGAAGGGTGGTAATAAAAGATGAATCAATCATATACCAGCACTCTCGGTCGTTCTGTATTTTTTGTCCGATTACACTGTAAATATGCGCCATGCTCTCTCCTACGGTAAAGCTGCCGAATTCCGTATAAATATTCGGCATCGGCACTTTCGCTTTTTTACAGGCTTTTTTAATATTGCTTACGATCTCATTAATCATAAACTGGTAATCATATTCAAAACCCAGCGAATGTTTAATAGGGAAACCGCCACCTATATTGATTGAGTCAAGTTCAGGGCAGATTTTCTTTAACTGGCAATAGAGGTTAATGATCTTATTCAGTTCCGACCAGTAATAGATATCATCTTTAATTCCTTTGTTCAAAAAAATATGCAGCATCTTCAACTGGAACTTTTCTTCATACCCTTCAATATCGTCTACATAAAATTCCAGTATGTCTTTGGCACGTATGCCTAAGCGTGAAGTATAAAAAGGGAAATTGGGTTCTTCCTCGGCTGCTACGCGTATGCCCAGGCGAAAAGGCTGTTTTACACTTTTTTTATAGGCCAGTAATTCTTCCTTATTATCAAGGATGGGGATTACATTCTTAAACCCGGAATTGATGAGTTTGGCAATACGCGATGTGTAATTTTTTTGTTTGTATCCGTTACAGATCACATAGGTTTCTTTATTGATCTTTCTCCGTTGGTAAAGACGGTTGATGATTTCAATATCATAAGCATAGGATGTTTCCAGGTGAATATTATGCTTTAATGCTTCTTCCACGATAAATGAAAAATGTGAACTTTTGGTGCAATAGCAATAAAAATATTCACCTTCATATTTATGTTTTTTAAATGCCGCCTCGAACATCTTCTTAGCCTTGTTGATCTGCATACCAATTTTGGGTAAATAGGTAAGCTTCATCGGCGTACCATATTTATCAATCAGGGATTTAAGGTCAAGGCCATTGAATTCAAGATAACCGTCATCATTCTGGTCAAAACCTTCTTGGGGAAAATGAAAGGTTTGGTTAACCAGCGAGGTGTAGGTATTGTTCATTTACGGGTTAGATATTTTGCGGTTAATGGAAGCATTTTTTTTGTGATGTACAAAAATAACTGTTTGTACAGTTCATTAAACAAAAAAAACCGGAAGTAAAAGATTACCTCCGGTTCAATTATTTATTATGCAAGTACTATTTAACTGAATCTACCAACGCTTTAAAGCTGGCTGGTTCGTTCATAGCCAGGTCGGCAAGTACTTTTCGGTTCAGGTCAATACCTTTTACACTGAGTTTGTTGATGAACTGGCTGTACGTAAGCCCTTCAGTCCTTACCGCAGCATTGATACGGGCGATCCACAACTGGCGGTATTCGCGTTTTTTCAACTTACGGCCAACATAGCTGTAAGTCATCCCTTTCTCTACAATATTTTTGGCAACGGTATATACGTTTTTACGCTTACCGTAAAAACCTTTGGCTTGTTTCAGGATTCTTTTTCTCCTGGCTCTTGATGCGACTGCATTTTTTGAACGTGGCATGCTATAATTTTTTGAAGTTAGCGGTGTTGCGGTAGAATGCTAACTGGTGTTTAATTTGATTAATGACTGTTGAAATACGGGCTTATCCCTTCAAGCGTAATAAACGTAGCACGAAATCTTTGTTGGAAGCACCAACAATACCTTTCTTATTCAGGGCTCTTTTGCGCTTTTTTGATTTCTTGGTTAAGATGTGACGTTTGAAAGCTTTTTGGAAGGTGATTTCACCGGTACCGGTCACCTTAAAGCGCTTCTTGGCACTTGAGTTTGTTTTTACCTTTGGCATATAAAATAATCTATAAAAAGATTACACCCTGCTGGCGGTCCTGAACAGACGGGACACTTATTGAGCCTTACGGGAAAAATTTGGACGGCAAAAGTACGCAGAAAATACTTCATTTCAAATACTAAACCTATATAATCCGTAATTCATAATTCATAATTCGTAATTAAGCATTTATACATTACAAATATTTAATTACGAATTACGAGTTGTCAATTACGAAGCTGCTTTTTTCTTGCTACTCGTTTTCGGTGTAAAGATTGCGAACATCCGTTTTCCTTCGAGTTTAGGCATGCTTTCCAACACACCCGCTTCTGCCAATCTTTCGGCGAATTTTAAGAGGAGTAACTGGCCGCGGTCCTGGAACATAATGGCCCTGCCCTTGAACTGTACATAGGCTTTTACCTTATTACCATCTTTCAGGAATTTTTCGGCGTGCTTGGCTTTAAAGTCAAAGTCATGGTCATCCGTTCCAGGCGTAAAGCGGATTTCTTTCACTTCACTTTGCTTGGAATTGGCTTTCATTTCCTTTTCCTTCTTCTTCTTTTCGTAGAGGAATTTCTTGTAATCAATTACTTTACAAACCGGGGGATCGGCTGTTGGAGATATTTCTACCAGGTCCAATTCCTGTTCCTGTGCAATTTTGAGTGCTTCGGCTGTGGGATATACGCCAACAGTTACATTGTCGCCTACTAATCTAACCTGGAGTGCCCGAACTCTTTCATTAATACGATGTTCAGGCTCTGGTTGCCTGTTAAACCTGGGGTTAAACCTTCCGCCCCCTCTTGGTGGTAATGCCATTAAAACTTGTTTAGTGAATAATTGATTGTATGTTAAAGATATAAATTATGGCGACTACTCGCCTGATTTCCGATTTTCAATTTCATCCAGAATAGTTTCCATAAAGGTTGAAATGTCCTGTGCTCCCAGATCTCCTCTACCCTGACGGCGAACAGACAGCTTATTTTCATTCATCTCTTTTTCTCCTACCACAAGCATGTAAGGTACTCTCATCAGTTCAGTATCACGTATTTTTTTCCCGATTTTCTCCTGGCGATCGTCAATTTCCACCCTTATGCCTGCTTTGCGCAGTTGCTTTTGAACCGTTTCAGCATATTCCATGAACTTATCACTAATTGGCAGGATTTTAACTTGTAATGGTGCCAGCCATACCGGAAACTTGCCTGCATAATGTTCCAATAAAAATCCAATAAACCTTTCATGTGTTCCCAAAGGCGCACGGTGAATGATTAGCGGTATTTCGGGCTCATTATCTTTATTGGTAAATGATAATTTGAAGCTACGCGGTTGCGCAAAGTCAACCTGGTTGGTGGCCAATGTAAATTCCCTCCCTATGGTACTCCATATCTGAACATCAATCTTGGGCCCGTAAAAAGCGCCTTCGCCTTTTACTTCTACAAAGGGAACACCTGTTTCTATTAATACATTCCTTACCAGCTCTTCTGTTTCGAGCCAGAGTTCGGGTTCGTTGATATATTTCTGACCCAGTTTTTCCGGATCATGCAAAGACAGGCGCATCACATATTTATCAATACCAAATATTTTAAAATACTTGATATACATATCGTTCACAGCTTTGAACTCCTGCATGAACTGTTCTTTCGAGCAATAAATATGTGCATCGTTCATGTGCAGGCAGCGAACCCGCATCAACCCGAATAATTCGCCGCTTTGTTCATAACGATAACAGGTACCATATTCAGCAAGGCGATAAGGAAGGTCACGGTAACTTTTGGGTTCCGCATCATAAATTTTATGATGGTGCGGGCAGTTCATCGCTTTGAGGTAATATTTCTCACCATCCATTTCCATTGGGGGGAACATGCTGTCTGCATAATAAGGCAGATGGCCGCTGGTTATGTATAGGCTTTCTTTGGCAATATGTGGTGTTACCACACGTTTATAGCCCCCTTCCTGTTCTGTTTCTTTAGCAAGTTTTTCCAATTCTTCTATGATAACGGTACCATTGGGCATCCACAGGATCAGGCCCTGGCCAATATCATCATTCATAGTGTAAATGCCAAGTTCTTTACCCAGTTTGCGGTGGTCGCGTTTTTTGGCTTCTTCGAGCATCAACACATACTCATCCAGTTCCTTCTGGTTGGGAAATGTTATGCCATATACACGGGTGAGCATTTTATTTTTTTCGTTTCCCTTCCAGTACGCACCTGCAATACTGGTTAGCTTGATGGCTTTGATAAAGCCTGTATCCGGAATATGCGGACCGCGGCAGAGATCGGTAAAGCCGCCTTGTGAATAGAAAGTAATTTCACCATCTGTTAAATTTCCGAGGAGGTCAAGTTTGTACTCGTCGCCTTTCTCATTAAAATATTTCAGGGCATCGCCTTTCGAAATTTCTTTCCTGATATAGGGATTGGCTTTTTTAGCCAGTTCATTCATTTTCTTTTCAAGGATAAGCAGGTCTTCTTCAGTCATTTTTTTATCACCCAGGTCCATGTCATAATAAAATCCTTTTTCGAGTGCAGGGCCTACCCAGAACTTTACACCGGGAAATAAAAATTCCACTGCTTCTGCCATTAAGTGGGCAGAAGAATGCCAGAAAGTATTTTGTCCTTCTGCATCATTCCATGTTAATAATTTGAGGGAAGCATCCGTGGTTATAGGGCGTGTTGCATCCCATACCTGGCCGTTTATGCTGGCGGCTAATACTTTCTTCGCCAATCCTTCACTAATAGATTTGGCGATATCTATAGCAGTAATTCCATTTTCATACTGCCTAACTGCTCCATCCGGGAAACTGATATTAACCATATTATTCTAAATCAACTTTTTTGTAAGGGATGCAAAAGTAAAGAATCAAACGCAGAATAAAAGCTGCAAGAGTTACTATTTAGCCTAAAACCTTAACGCTTCTTTATCAGCCCATACTATTTTGCGAGCGTAGATTTGCTCCATGAGATTAAATTTTACCTTTTTCTCTCTTTTATTCCTTAGTTGCACCGTAAATGCCCAGAAATTAACCGGGATATGGCGTGGGTATTTCAGTTCCTCTAATGGTGTTTATCGTGAGGGTGTGCGGGATGAAATGTATAAATATGAGATACAGATAGAACAACAATCCAATAATGGTTTAAAAGGGGTAACCTATTCTTATAAAAGCACGGTTTTTTATGGCAAGGCCCAATTAGAGGGTATTTTGAGTTTGCCTGCCAAAACATTGATCCTAAAAGAAACCAGGTTAATTGATCTTAAAATAGGTGATAAAAGCGAGCCCTGCCTAATGACCTGTTACCTGGATTATGCAAGGATGGGTAAGCTGGAAGTACTGGAAGGGACTTTCATTTCTGTGAATATTAAGGACAAGGGCGACTGCGGCAGTGGAAAAATATACCTGGAACGGGTGGCCACTTCTGATTTTAAAAAGGAAGATTTTTTATTGAAGAAGGATACCCTTCTAAAGAAAAAAATACCTGACACGGCTAAGCCCAGGCCTTTGTTTCCGGTTTCTCCAGGCAATGCGGCTGATAATACAAAACCTATCCTAAAGCCGGGATCTACTGCTGGCAGGACAGCCAATCCTTCTGTAAAAAATAATCTCCTGAAATCTGCAACCCCTTCACAGCAGAAACCGATAGTTAAGTTGCCAGTTGTGAAAAATAAACCTGGTGCAAAAGACGATAAATTGAAAATAGCGGGAAAATCTGCTGACAGGATTTTGGAAGAGCCTGTCACCTCTAAAAAAGAAGAATCTTCTTCGTCTCAAACGGAAACAATTAGAAAAATTCCGGTTCCCAGTGTATTAAGGGAACGGGAAAATAACCTCGTAAAAACCATACGGACATCTGAAGAAAATATCCAGGTTGACCTGTATGATAATGGTACGATTGATAATGATACAATCTCTGTATATCATAATAATGAATTGGTCGTTAGCAACAACCGGTTGACCTATACTGCTATCACCATAAAAATAAAATGTACCAAAGCTGATAACCGCCACGAGTTGATCGTTGTAGCAGAGAACCTTGGTGAGATACCACCCAATACTGCCTTGATGGTTATTACGGCTGGTAAAGAACGATACGAAATATTTCTTGCCTCTAATGAACAGCGCAATGCCAAAATAGTGATAGAATATACGCCCAAAGAAAAATGATTTACAACTTCACATTCCAGGTTACCGAAGGTATGATCGGGAATAGGGATACCTGTTTGGCTGTAACTTTTAAAGTGCCTGCTGCGGCACTTCCCTCCTGGTCGTAATAAACAAAATATGGATTAAGACGGCTGTACAGGTTATAAATACTAAATACCCAGTTACCGGTATATTTTCTTTGCTTTTTTGGTTTGGGTGTATAAGTTGCTGCAATATCGAGGCGGTGATAGGCATTCATCCGATAGGCATTAATACGGCTGTATTCCTGCGTTAATACGCCGCTCACAAAATAAAAACGTTCAGGTAATGAAGTCGCATTACCTGTGCCATACACAAAAATAGACGAGAGCTTCCACTTCCCGCTTAGTTCATAACTGCCAACGATTGATAAATCATTCCTGCGATCATAGCGACTGGGGTATTTAAGGCCGTCATTTAGTTCAGAAAACTTGCGCCAGGTCCAGCTAAGTGTATAACCGATCCATCCCGTAAACCTGCCTTTTACTTTATTGATAAACAATTCAGTTCCATAACTCCAGCCTTTGCCAAAAACAAAATCTTCTTCCGGGTCTTTTAAAGAAGGGGTATATCCTTCTTTGTATTCAATCTGGTTCTCCATGGTTTTATAGTAGGCTTCAACAGATGTTTCAAACATGCCCTCTTTAAAATTCCTGAAATAACCCAATGCATATTGCCAGCTGATCTGTGGCTTTACACGAATGGTACTTGGCACCCATAGATCCGTGGGGAGGGTGGAGCCAGCATTTGTAACGAGGTGTATGTATTGCAGGTTACGGGTAACGGCAGCTTTGAAAGATTCATTATCAGTAAGCGCATACCGGAGCGTGGCCCTTGGCTCGAGACCACCATAGGCTTGTACGGTCTTACCACTTCCATAAACGGTGCTGTCTGTTTTATTTCCATTCGTATCCCTTTGATAAAATGTATAACGGCCTACCTGCTGAAAGCGGCTATAACGCAACCCGAGATTTAATTTTAGTTTATTGGTCAACTCCCAATCATCCTGTAAATACAATGCGTATTCATTAGCATATTTTTTAGTTGAGTTGTTGGGTGCAAACACAACGCTGTCCTGGTTACCACTCAATACATTGGGTAAGAAAGTATGGAAAGTATATTGGGCACCGAATTTCATTTTATGTTCGGGTGACGGATAAAAATCAATATCCGTTTTGGCATTCAGGTCTTTTATACCTGAAGAAAGATTAAGGCGAAAATTATTCTGTCGGCCATCCAGTGTAAATTTATAATCGTTATAAACAAGCGTTGTATTGGCAAAAAGTTTTTTATTGAAAATATGGTTCCAGCGAAGAGTGGCAGTTGAATTACCCCAGGCTATTTCGGTACTGAATGAACGGCGGGCATTATTAAAATTAAATTTATCCCTGCCCAAATATCCACTCAGGTAGAGGCGGTCTTTTTCAGAGAATTGGTAATTCATTTTGGCGTTGAGGTCATAGAAATAATAGCCCGATCCATAGTAATCACTTGTTTTTTTAATAAAGGGTTTCGCCAGTGCATCTACATAAGTTCTCCGGGCAGAAACCATGTAAGAAGCTTTATTTTTTTTCAAAGGCCCTTGTATCGAAAAACGTGAAGCGATCAGTCCAATACCTGCATCTATCTGCGTTTTATTCTGGTTACCTTCTTTCATGGCAATGTCTACCACCGAAGAAAGCCTTCCGCCGTATTGCGCCGGTATGCCCCCTTTGATCAGGGTTACATTCTTGATCGCATCGGAATTAAAGATGGAAAAAAAACCAAAAAGATGCCCTGTATTATACACCACTGCATCATCCAACATGATCAGGTTTTGGTCGGGCCCACCACCCCGTACATAAAAACCTGCATTGCCTTCACCGGCATTGCGCACCCCTGGCAGTAACTGAAGTGTTTTCAAAATATCTACTTCACCTAAAAATGCAGGTAATGCTTTGGCGGTATTTACACTCAATTCAAACTTGCCCATTTGAGCAGTTTTAATATTGTTATCTCTTTTCCTGCCAATAACAATAACATTATTAATTATGGCAGTATTCGGAAGAAGCAGAATATTTTGTTGATGATTATCCGTAAGGTCGATATCGATCTCTTTGGTCTGGTACCCGATGAATGAACAGGATAGTTGATATATTCCTTTGCTAAGTGTAATGGAATAAAAACCATATTGGTTGCTCACAATTCCCTTACCTACCGCCCGCAAACTAAGGTTGGCACCGATAAGCGTTTCGCCGCTTAATGAATCTTTGATGTAGCCGTTCAGCGTAAATTTATCCTGGGCCAGCAATCCTGTTGCGGTTAAACAAACGACAAACAAAAAGAATCCTTTTCTCATAATGGGTTGGTTCCTCTAACAAAAAAACTTCAGCAATGTTGGCTGAAGTTTCGCAAATAAAAATGTATTACAGCTTAGGCCTGAAATCAATTGAGTCCTTCACTTCACCACAGGCAGGCATTTTTTTAGGGATGTAGGGGTTGCGGATATCAGATGAATTACTTAACCAGTTAGCGCCCTGGTCATTGAAAGCCATTGGGCAGTAGTCGTGATAAACAATAGCCCTGTCATACTGTACTGTCCGGATTAGATCATATAGCTGATCGCTTACCATCTGAAAAGATTTCCGTTTGGCTGTTATATCCTTCTCTCCTAATAAACCCTTTAATTCAGAAGAGATACCCAACGAATAGGTTTTGGCGGTGGCCACAATATTACTATCTGCTTTTAGTTCATCCAGTTGTAAACTATCCGCCGAAACCATAAGGCTTTTGGCATATTGGGTTATGAGCAAATCTTTTTCTGCAATAAAATTGTCTTTTAAGGCATAATAATCTTCGAGCAATTTGCCGAAAGACCGGTTAAATGCGTCCGAATTGGCACTTTTTGTCAGCGGGCCCTGTGGTTGTTCCTGAATTTTTGCCTTTTCATCACTGCCACAGGCAACTACCAATATCAGCAGACTATACATCACAAATCGTTTCATACAAAAAAATTTGCCCTAAAAATAAAGCAAATTGAATTGGGAGCAGTTTGCATTTACCTTTGCGGCCTTAAATACTTGTTAAGAGATGTTGATAGGATTACAAAATGTAACATTTGAGTTTGGTGCCAGGGTAATTATTGAAGATGCCACCTGGCACATTCAACCAGGCGACAGGATTGGCCTGATCGGCTATAACGGTACCGGTAAATCTACCATATTGAAAGTGTTGGTTGGTGAATACATGCCATCGAAAGGTACCGTTGAGAAAAGTAAAGACACCACTATTGGCTACCTGCACCAGGACCTCTTGAGTTTTGATACCAATGATAATATTACTGAAGTAGCATTAAGTGCTTTTGAGCGGGTAAGGCAGCTGGAAAAAGAAATTGAAGAGTTGGGCCACCAGTTGGAAAAGGATTCTGAGAACGAAGCTTTGTTGATTAAATATACAGACAGCCTGCATGAACTGGATGTATTGGATGGCTATAATATCCATCACAAAGCTGAAGAAGTTTTGCATGGATTGGGTTTCAGTAATGATGACCTTGTGAGGCCTTACAAAGAATTCAGCGGAGGTTGGCGGATGCGTGTGTTATTAGCCAAAATGATACTGCAACAGCCTGATGTATTACTGATGGATGAACCTACTAACCACCTTGACCTGCCCTCAATCGAATGGCTGGAAAAATACCTGCTGCATTACAAAGGCAGTGTGGTGATCGTAAGTCACGATAAATTCTTTCTCAACCGAATGGTGAACAAGATTGTAGAAGTGTACCAACAGGAGCTACATATTTATACCGGCGACTATGAGTTTTATGAGCAGGAAAAAATGATCAGGATAGATATGCAGCAGAAAGCTTTTGAGAACCAGCAGGATTATATCCGCCAGCAGGAACGTTTTATTGAACGATTTAAAGCCAAAGCCAGTAAAGCTGCACAAGCACAAAGTGTACAAAAACGATTGGATAAAATAGATAAGATCGAAGATGTAAAATTAGAACGCCCAGATCTGCGGATCAACTTTCAGTTAGATAAAGTTCCCGGTAAAGTTTTGGTAGAGCTGAAGGATGTAAGTAAAAATTTCGGCCAGCTGAAGATAGTAGAACACGCCGTTGCAGAAATAGAACGTGGTGATAAAATAGCCCTGATTGGCGCCAATGGCAAAGGTAAATCCACGGTTTTGCGAATGATTGCCGGAACCGAACCTTTTAGCGGTGAACGCGCATGGGGCCACAATGTAGAAGAAAGTTTTTATGCACAGCACCAGTTGGAGGCACTCACGCTTAACCATAATATATTAGAAGAAATGCAACAATGCGGCAGTAAAAAATCAGATGTGGAACTCCGCAGTTTACTGGGTGCTTTTCTGTTTAGCGGCGAGGATGTAGACAAAAAAATAAAGGTATTGAGCGGAGGAGAAAAGGCAAGGGTGGCGTTGGCCAAGACAATTGTGAGTAAAGCCAATTTTCTCATTCTGGATGAACCTACGAATCACCTCGATATGCACTCTGTTGAACTATTGGCAGAAGCGTTGAATAAATATGAGGGTAGTTATATATTAGTTAGTCACGACCGTTATTTTATTTCAAAAACCGCCAATAAGATATGGGAGATTGTTGACCATAAAATAAAAGAGTTCAAAGGCAGTTATCAGGAATGGGTTGACTGGAATGAACGCATGGCAAAGATAAATGCTGAGAAGCAGAAATTAGGTGTACCTGATATCAAAGCAGAAAACAAAGCCTCTGTAAAAGCTGAAACGGTTCAACCAAAAACTGTGGTAAAAGAAAATGCGCCTGTAAATAATATTATCAACAAAGATTTGCAGAAAGAATTACAAAAAGAACAACGCAGGTTAGCTAATCTTGAAACGCTACTTACCAAAGCAAAAGAAGAAGAAACCAGGTTAGAAAATGCTTTGGGTGATCCGTCTAATTATTCCGATAAGGATAAGTTTGTTACGATTGAATCAGATTATAAAAAAGCGAAAACCGATAAAGAAATTTTAGAGAAAGAATATGAAGCAGTTTTTGAAAAAGTGATGGAACTCGAAGGCAAAATGTAATCTGCTCACTCTTTCCGCAGCGGAGATTTCCCCCTCTTTGCGCAACAGAGAAGGGTGATGAGACAAACGATGTCGGGGTGAGTTAACCAACCATCATACTCTTTACAAAATCACTTACCAGATAACTGATCAGTTTTCCCGTGCTGCTACTCGTCCTTCCATCAGCCAGTTGCACTGCGCCTTCGCAAATATGCAAATAGGCCACTTTACTGTCTGAAGCAGCAAAACTGATAAATTGACGGGCATGGTTTAGCGTAACACCCACAGGACTTGAAGCACTGCTCAAAGTATTTTCAATACAGTCCAGATCGAGTTCGATGCCACATAAAGTATCATCCGTAAAAGTTGTCGCATGGCCAACTGCCTGTAAGAAAGTTCTTTTTTCGTGGAGGAAAATATCTTCATAGGTAATACAATCAACAAATGGATTGTTAACCATATCCATCCAAACATTCTGTGGCAAATAATTTTCATGCAGTCCTACAACGCAATATTTTTCCAGGTATCCATCTGCTTCTGCATAGCTGAAACCATTACCACTGTGGCGGCCTTCCATAGGTCTGAAATCTGCATGCGCATCTAAATTAATTGCATTGATCTGTGCTAACTGGATAACCCCCGCTTTATAAAACCCTTTTGCAGCACCTTTAATGCAGGGATAGGAATTATTATGTCCACCCCCGATAACAATGGGTATTTTTTTATTTTGGGTAATGATATGGATGAGTTGTTCCACTTCATCATCAATCGTATTTACAGCATGACGATAGGCTGCCAGTTTCTCATCAAAATCATGGGCATTTTCTTCAATTAGTTTTTCAATACCTGAAAAATCAAAATGCCCTAAAACAAGCATATTACTTCCTTCCAGAAAGTCATTGCTTTGAATATTGAGAAAAGATTGCAGAAAAGATAGCCATGCAGAATCAGTACCCCCAATCCCCAAATTTGCTTTTACACCTATGTCTTCGGGAATACCAACCAAGACAAAAGAAGCGGATGATTGTTGCAGGGAAACTTCAAGCGCGTTTGCATCGGATAATACCTGTATACGTTCTCCCAGTTTGGTTTCAAAACGGCGGATACGGGTGAGTGACAATACATCCTGTTTATTGTAGAATTTAAAATGACTCATAATGGCTTTATTTAACTGAGACAAAGTATTGTCGTTTACTACAATCGAAAGCAATCGTGAAACCCTATACTAAATATAGGTCAAATAAAAACACCATTGATCATCACTTTATCAATAAGGTTAGAGCCAAATGCATAGGGCAGGTAAGCCACGGAAGGTATGGGTTTGGTGAAGATGAGATTGGCTTTTTTGCCAATAGTAATACTCCCAAGTTCATGTTCCATTTCCATGGCAAATGCACCGTTCAGGGTTGCCGCATTAATTGCTTCTTCAGGTGAAAGTTTCATTTGGATACAGCTCATGCACACCACCAGGTTCATATTGCCGCTGGGACTTGAGCCCGGGTTATAATCCGAAGCAAGGGCAATGGCGCAATTAGCATCCACTAAAGCGCGGGCTGGCTGAAAAGGCATCCGAAGAAAAAAAGCAGCTGTAGGTAATAAAGTACCTATGGTGCTGGAAGCAGCTAACGTACTGATGGCATTTTCATCCATCGTTTCTAAATGATCAACCGAAACAGCGCCCAGCTTCACCCCTACCTGTGTTCCGCCGGATAAATTCAATTGATTGGCGTGGATCTTTGGTTTTAATCCGATGGCCATCCCTGCCCTGCAAAGGGTTTCTGTTTCAATGGGATCGAAAAATCCGTCTTCGCAAAAGACATCCATATAATCGGCCAGTTGTTCTTCGGCAATCTTTGGAAGCATCTCCTGAATGATCAGGTCAATATAGCCTTGGTGATTACCCTTGAATTCTATCGGATAGGTATGCGCACCTAAAAAACTGGCTTTTACAGGTATTGGCGACTTTTCTTTCAACCGTTTGATCACCCGCAACATTTTTAATTCACCATCTACAGATAAGCCGTAACCGCTTTTTATCTCTATGGCACCCGTACCAAGTTGCATCAATTCGTTAAGTCGTTGCCAGGCCAGTTCAAATAAAACATCTTCGGAAGTATTGTTTAGTTTACTGGCTGAATTTAAAATACCACCGCCTTTCGCAGCAATATCTGCATAACTCATCCCCTTTAATTTATCTACAAACTCTTCCTCCCGGCTCGCTGCAAATACAAGGTGGGTATGGCTATCGCACCAGGTTGGCAATACACTGGCACCTTTCGCATCAAGCACTTGTACTTCAGACTGGTTACTACCAACCAACGACATATCGCCAAACGCTTTGATCAATCCATTTTCTATCAGCAGATACGCATTTTGAATAACCGGTAACTCTGCTAAGTCCTTCCCACGTAATAGTTTTGTTTCTGAGCGAACATTTATCAATTGATGTATGTTGGTCACCAGTACATTCATAGGAGCAAATTAGACAGATTCTGATTGCCCACCAACCTCTTTATTACTATCCTGTTGAATACAAACCAAACACATTATTTTCGGTTATGATCTGCATACTCACTGTTGTACGCTATCCTAAATGGCTGGGCTGGGCCGGTTTTTTGTCTATGGCCATATTCAGGCTACCCTTGTGGCTGAATAAGAAAATCACGTTTTGGAAGTTAATGGGTTCCGGTAGAAACGGCACATTTGATATGAGGCCCGATTGGCGGCAATGGGCAGTAATAACCGTTTGGGGGTTGCGGGTTGGGATTAATGGTTATGAAAAAACATGCGAATTGTCAGCTTTTACACCAAACTTCCTCAATTCATGGTGGAAATTTTTCCATTGTGAAGTATGGACATTGGCATTAGAACCCATTGAAGGCCACGGTACCTGGGATGGGCAGCAATGTTTTGGCAATTTACCCAAACAAACAGATTATGATGGATTAATTGGTATTTTAACAAGGGCTACCATACGGATAAGTAAACTCAATAGTTTTTGGAAAAATGTAGACAGTGTGGCCAATCAAATGGGATTGGCAGATGGTTTCATCACTTCCCTGGGTATTGGGGAGGTACCTTTTATTAAACAGGCAACCTTCAGCATATGGGAAAGTAAGTCGCACATGAAACAATTTGCTTACCAAATGCAGGAACATGCAGAAGTGATTCGTAAAACCCGCAAAGAAGATTGGTACAGCGAGGAAATGTTTGTGCGGTTTAAAATACTGGATTCTGCTGGAACCAATCGTGGAATAAGCCCTTTGGAAAGAAAGTTGTAATTTGCACCTGCTTACATGAATCATTGTTCCACTATATCATTTCTGACTGCCCATTTTGCATGGATGTACCGGGGTTTGAACTCAATGCCTGATCATTGAGTCCGGCTTGCTATTTTTTTTGTTATTTTCTCTAATTACTCATCTTAATTCAATTGATATTGTATGGATAATAAATTATCTGTAACCTCCGAAATAGGTACTTTAAAACGATTGTTGGTGCATAGTCCGGATAGCGGACTTGGCAAAGTAGTTCCTTCCAAGGCGCAGGATTGGTTATTTGAGGATATAGTACACCTGGCTACAATCCGCAGACATGAATATGATTATTACACTAAAATACTCCTGTATTTTTTAGACCCTTCAAAAATAAAAGGTAAGCTGTCAGCGATTGATGCAGTTGAGGCAGACCGCAGTTTTTATAAACCGGAACACAAAGATTTTTTCCGTTCGGATAAAGTGGTTGAACTGCAATGGCTGCTGGCAGAAGTATTGGAAAACCCTGAGATACTTTCGAAACTTGTTGCTTCTGTTTGTGCCATCGAGGGCTGCACATACCAAACCCAAAAAGAATTGCAGGCGTACACACCTGTTGAATTGGCTAAAACTTTTGTTTCCGGCACTGCAAATAACAAAGAACTGCTTTTTGCACCCATACCTAATTTTATTTTTACACGGGATATCGGAATCACCATTAAAGACCATGTATTACTGAATAAGCCTGCTAAAAAAGCCCGTACCCGCGAGGCTTTGCTGGCAAAGTATATTTTCTTCCATCACCCTTTGTTCGCCAGTTACCAGCAGCATATTATCGAACTGGCTGATTCGAACCATAGTTTTTTAATGCCCAAAGAAGATGATGACAGAAAGATAACCCTTGAAGGTGGCGACATCATGGTGGTAAGTGAAAACCATTTATTGGTAGGCGTAAGTGAAAGAACATCTTCTGAAGCTGCCGTAAGCATTACAAATGCCATGTTTGAAAAAGGATTGATGGATAAGGTGACTATTGTAAAAATTCCAAAAAAACGGGATTACATGCATATTGATACTGTGTTTACACAGGTAAAACGGGATGTGTGGGTTATGTTAGGCAGTTTCTCCAGAAAATCGGTTAAGCACGAAGATGAAAACGCAATTGAGCGTATACTCGAAATCAGGAAAGAAGAAAAAATTAAAATATTACAATTTCATAAAAAGTGTCCCGACAATCCTGTTTCGTTTGAAAGCCTGGAAGACCTGCTGGTAGATATTAGTAAAAACGACCTCCACTGCGAAAACGAAGTGAAGTTCCTGTTCTCGGGAAACAATGAGTTTCCATACGATGCACGCGAACAATGGACAGATTCGTGTAATCTGCTGGCATTAAAAGAAGGGGTTGTTTTGGGTTATGACAGGAATGATAAAACCACCGAAGCATTTAAAAACGCAGGCTTTGCCATCATTCATGTAAAAGAATTGCTGCAGCAATTAGAGGATGGAACAACAAATATTAATTCCATAAAAGATACGCTCATACTGATGCCATCTGCCGAATTATCAAGGGCAAGGGGTGGTTTTCATTGCATGAGTATGCCGCTCTGGCGTGAGCCAATCGGTAAATAAAGAGCAAAAAAATAATTGCAACACACGAAAACTAAAAAAATGCAGCACACATCACAGTTATTAATGATCAGGCCGATAAGGTTTGATTTTAATGCGGAGACTGCAGTTAACAACAGTTTCCAATTGAAGTCGACTGATAAAGCTGTTCAACAAAAAGCCATAACAGAGTTTAACACATTCATCGATCTGCTAAGAAAAAATGGAATTGATGTAACCG
>JANXUL010000193.1 GCA_025356235.1 Bacteroidota bacterium | reverse complement strand
TCCGGCGGCGTTACATTCTTCCAGTTTTTACCACCATCTTTTGTTACCTGAATAAAACCATCATCAGTACCGGCCCAGATAGTATTGATATCTTTGAATGATGGGGCGATCGTATATACCACGCCACGCCTCGGCATTTTTTTCATTTCTTCAGTAGTATAAATGCCTACACTTGCGGGTATGTCCCAACTTTCCCTGGTAAGGTCGGGGCTGATGGTTTCCCAGCTATTACCGCCATCCCTTGTTTTAAAAATAACATTACCAGCGTAGTATAAAGTTTTGGGATCAATGGGAGAAAACAAAACAGGGGCCGTTCTTAAGAAACGATACTTACCGCTACGGATAGCTTCGGGTGCGATGTTTTGTATCTGACCTGTTCGCTTATCATAACGCGTAAGCTTACCGCCATAAATTAAATTGGGGTTGAGCGGGTCGGGCGCTATATACCCATATTCTTCTACACCTACGGGATGCCATTCACGGAAAGTAATTTGTCCATCATTACCACGGGAAGAAATACCCACCGAACCGCTTTCCTGCTGTCCGCCATATACATTGTAAGGAAATTCGTTATCGGTAATCACATGATAAAACTGCGCGGTAGGCTGGTTATACCAGGATGAAAATGTTTCACCACCATTCACGGTAATAATACCGCCCTGGTCTAGCGCGATCAACATAATTTTCGGATTATTGGGATTGATCCAGATGCGATGGTAATCATCACCCCCCGGAGCGCCGCGAAAGCCTGTCCATGTTTTGGCGCCGTCAACAGACTTCCAGGTTACTACGTTGGCGCTGTATACAATATCTGCATTGGTAGGGTCTACTTTTACTTCGGCAAAATCACTTCCGCGTCCCCAGTAGCGTTCATCGCTACTCATCAAAGACCAGCTTTCTCCCGCATCATCGCTCCGGTAAATACCGCCGGATTTTCCTGCATCAACAGTTGCATATAAACGGTTGCTGTTGGTAGGGGCAATACCAAAACCAATTCTTCCCAAACCCTGCTGTGTTGTGGGTAATCCCCTGGTTAGTTTTTTCCAGGTATTGCCTCCATCGGTTGATTTATACAAACCACTTTCGGTTCCGTTCCACTGGCCATTCTCCCAGGGGCCCTGCCGTCCGGCCCATAGGTCTGCATACAGAATATTTGGATTATTCGGGTCGAAGTTTACCTGTATAGCACCTGTATTCTCATCTTTATATAAAACACGCTCCCAGTTTTTACCGCCATCTAAACTTCTATATACACCACGCTCGGTATTGGGTCCGTAAGGATGACCAAGCACAGCTGCAAAAACCCGGTTCTCATTTTTTGGATCAATGATGATGTTGCCGATCTGCTGTCCATCTTTTAATCCCGTATTAACCCATGTCTTGCCGGCATCGGTTGATTTGTAAACGCCATCACCCACCGAAAGGTCGGGGCGTTGGATGCCTTCGCCGGAACCAACATATACAATATTTGGATTGGATTCAGAAACAGCGATATCGCCCACAGAACCGGTTGCCATCTGATCGAAAATGGGATTCCAGGTGCGGCCATAATCATTCGTCTTCCACACACCGCCATTGTTAACGCCAATGTAAAAAACACTGGGCTGAGACGGAACGCCCATTGCGCCTACAGTACGCCCGCCACGATGCGGACCGATCATGCGCCATTGCATACTGTTGAATAAGGATGGCTGAAAAGGCTGGGCAGAAACGAGGAACATAGCTGCATAGCAGACGATGAAGGCAATAATTTTTTTCATGTGTAGTTAGGTTTGGTATGCGGACTATTAAATTACAGGATTATTCAGATACATGAGCGAAAAAATGAGATCCTGCCGGGCAGCAGCATATTTATATTGAATTGACCCTATCAGGCTTACGAAGTGCAGAGAGTTACACGGAGGGGAACGAATGGCGGTTTATTTTTTGTTAATCAGATAGGCACCGCCGATAAGCATGGCTACTCCCAATAACTTTACCCAGTTAATATTGGCTTGCCTGAAACCGAATAATCCATAATGATCGTATAATAAAGCCATCAATAACTGACCTGCAATAACGAGTGCAAAAACATTGGCAGAGCCGATGCGTTGCACAGAAAAAATAATCACCGTTACAAAAAAAGCACCCAATAAACCACCGGTATATTTATACCATTCAATCCCACGCAATTGTGCCAAAGACGGAGCGGCCTGTTTGGTAGTAATGATATACAGGCCTAATATGGCTGTGCCCACTAAAAACGAAATGAATGCGGCTATCCAGGGATTGTTTACGGCAACTTTCAATTGACTGTTTACGCCAGCCTGTGTGGTTATGGTTAATCCTGCGAGGGCGGGTAGAATAAAATAAAGGTATTTCATGAGAATAAAGATAAAGCCGTTGGGTAATTAAAATTGTGCCCTTGACTTTTCTGCGAATTATTTTTTCACTGAATAGAAACAAGGGCACAAAAAAGAAAATCGGGGCTACTAATTATTTTTTGACAGGTGGTGGCGGTGGTGGCATATCACTGTTCCAGATATCGCGGTATTTTTTCCAAGAGCCTTTTTCTTCTTTCCAGGTTACTATGAATTTGCCTTTATCTATTGCGTTTCCAGCCTTGTCCAGTATTTCATATAAACCCTCTTCCGATACCAGTTCTTTTCCACCAAGCACTTCTGTGGTAGTAAGTTTAACGCTGTTTATACCCATCTGTTTAGCCATGCCAAAGAATTTAGACAACCCTTCTGCGCCGCACATTTTTGGTGCGCCACCGTTGGGCATTACACAACCATCGGTGGTGTAATTTGATATAAACAAAGCAGAATCGTTTTTTTCAATGGCTTCGGAAAATGTTTTGTTGTTAGCTGCAATAGCCACTTTAACAGAATCGAGATTAAATGACCCGGTAGCCTCCTTGGTTGCGGTGGGTTGGTTACATGCAAGGATAATCATGGCTGATAAAAAGAGAACGCATAGTTTTTTCATATGTATTATTTTTTACACAAATTAATACATTGTTCTAATAAATGCAACCTTACACTACCGATACCCGATAGTTACGGGTAAACGATGAAGCGCATCAAATATATACCATGGCGCTTACCTCGATATTCAAAATTCCCTGTTTAATATTCGATGAGCCTGTATTATAATTTCTCATAAAGCCCCCGCAGCTTTTCCCTCGTCATGATCTTTTCCCAGTTTGCACCCAATGCATTTTCCCATAAAGGCTTCATGCCTAATGAAACATTCATCATGGTATTAAACTGTTCATCGGTTAACCCTTTACAAATACCCTTTGGGATCTCTATCTTATTTTTGGCTACCATGTACTTGAATTCTTTTACCCCTGCCGGATAATATTCTTCCAGGTGGTTCATCACAATACAATTGCCGATACCGTGTTTGGTGCCCAATAAATAACTCAGTCCATAACTTACAGCATGTGCCACACCCACTTGTGAATAAGCAATGCTCATACCGCCGGCATAAGAAGCCATCATCAACTGGTCATCACATTCATCATCCCAGGTATTTTTTTCTACAAACACTTTTTGGCATAACTGCAATGCTTTCTCCCCATAACTCTTACTGAATTCATTGAGGAAAGTACCTTCCAGACTTTCGATACAATGAATATAGCAATCCATACCAGTGTAAAAACGTTGATTGGCGGGCGCATCTTTGGTTAATTCGGGGTCAAGTAAAATCTG
>JANXUL010000191.1 GCA_025356235.1 Bacteroidota bacterium | reverse complement strand
TTCAAGTTCGCTTATCCTAAACAACCTTGGCTGACTACCAATCCCATTTGTCAAATAAAGACTAATGCAATGCTCACAACAGCCTGATTTTGTTACTGACTTATAAACTAAAGGATCTTTCCCCACATTTCTTCCTTTAATTTCCAATACGATTGCTTCATTCCACGATACTTCAAGATAATATTCAATGATTTCATCTAATCCCCAGATACCTGTTTTATGACCGATATTACTTGCGATCTGTCTTGGAACCCATTTTTCTTTTACTCCTGCAATTATTTCATTTTTAATTAATTCAAAATCGGGGTAATTAATTAATTCTTTAAAGCATTCCTTCGAGATACTTTCATTAATAAATTTGTCTCTTTGAGATATGGGGAGGTACTTCCCTTTTTTTATAAACTCTGTAAGTTCTTTTAACTCAAAATTTGATTCCCCCAATATCCTTAGAGATTCAGCAAACATTCCGAAGTTGAATGCATTAAAAACAGTTCCTTGCTCTTTAACAGCACTAACCGGAAAAATAAATTACCGTAATTATCAATTATATCGGGGGGATACAGTTAAAGTAAATATCTATTCAAAAAAAAACGCTATTTAAAAAAAGTATTTCTATCTGTTACAGCATATAGAAAGATGTCTGGTCAACACGTAATTATTTTACTCTTGTCAAAAAATAAAATACCGCATCAAGGGCGTAATCGTTCATTCTCAAAGTATCTTTTGAAATGCGATTAAATATATAAACAAACGGTGTTCCGTCTTTGTAAAAGGCTTTCATCTGATAGGTGGAATCCACTGGAAGATATGCTCCGCGATCTCTATACCAGACTATTCCTACGTCAGCCTCAACAACACCATTGTTTGTACTCTTGAAACGATTATCAGCGGAAAATTCCCAAAATAAATTTGTATAGATTTTTTCATTATTTGCAATTAGCCCTCCTTTTGTCCTGTTGAGTGCCCATTTACCATGTATGCTAGATATTATCTGGGCTGGCGTTTTATCATAAAGAATCGTATCGCCATTAAGAGCATTATCTGGTTCAACATATTTTTTGCAACCCGTAGATAAAATGATTGCGCAGAGAGCTATAACTGTCAAAAGCGGTTTCATAGCCGTTGAATTTAAGTAATTAAAGTAAGGCTAGCGAACAGTTAATAATTGATTTTATTTATAAAGATATTCAATATTAAGAAGTTTGCAGGAACCTAAACAGTGGTAAAAACCCCTATTATTAAAATAAAAAACAAATAGCTATATAACGAATTGACCCTCTCCCAATTTTCAGACACGGTAAATTAGAGATCCTGGCTATCTTAACATTCAGCCATTTAAATTTCTACAAATGAAACCAATCACTTCATCTTTTCTTATTCTATTGTAAAAAGTATCGACAAGCAAAATAATATCTTTCCTGTTTTCAATATCTTTTTTCATATTCCTGGTTTTATGCTGCAAACGACCGTTTTATGGCATCAAGAATACTTTCACTGCAGGTAGACTGAATTAAAGGAAAAAGTTCACGTTCTTCTTTGCGGATATGTTTTTCCAGCGCAAACCCAAGACTATCCAGGTGATCTTCCAAATGATCTGCCTCGGGCATCATTTCGAAAAGGAGCTTTAACAATTTATGCTCCCTTATGATATCTTCGGCTAAGGTGTCCAGTTGATGGCTGGTTCCTTTTATATTCAGCAGCACCACATTTTCTTCTGCCATAAAATGCGGGATCAATTCATCCCGGTAAAATTGCCTAGCGTAGGCAGCCTTTCCGGCGGTGTCTGCAGGCAAGCCTTTAAATACAGGAGCCCCTTTTTGCAGAAGTCTTGCCAGTATCAGTGCTGCGTGGTGTTCGCGCGATAAGGGAGCGAGTGAATCATGTCTTTTCATACTATTTATTTACAAATCTTTTCTGTTGAATCTGCGTGTTGACATCCAAACCGGTAGAATGCTCCATACTAAAAGTACCCCGAAAGAAATGGCCATACCTGTACCTGTGCCGAAAAAATCTTTGAATATAGCACCAGTATACCCCATCATCGCTGAAACATCCATATGTAATAAAATTAAAATCCGGGAAAGATCAATGGGGTTTAAGGCGCTGATTCCGATCATTGCTTTTTCAAGTGGATAATCGGCAAACTGGAAAAGCAGGAACAGCACCAATCCATCAAAAAGTATTGAAAAATATAGCCATAGCAAAATAGCTACCCCGATGCCTTTTGCCTTATCCCTCGTTTTTACAGCCGCCAGCATGGCAATGGCTACAAATATGATACTTAACAATATGCCTATACCCGTCATCATAAAACCAATGGCATTAGGCTGGAACAACAAAACAGGTATTCCCACTCCAATAAAAAAAGCAATTGACAGCGAGCCTGCCAGTCCCGCAAACAGACTAAGCCAGATTACTTTTCTTTTCAACGGCTGGCTTACAAGTAATTCTATAAACTCAGCACTGTTATACACATAAATGGTTGAAAAGATAATGCTGACTAAGGGTACGATGAGCAGGATTATATTCAGTAAGCTCAGTAATCCCTTACTGTTGTTGTCTTCCAGGCTAAATACACTTAATGAGGTTACGAGTAAAAAAAATGTATATACCAATACTATCCGGTTTTGAAGGATATCTGACATTACATATTTGATGATCTTTTTCATACCTGCATTTTTAACATGACACTGGCAATCGCTTTCGCTAATTTTTCTTCTCCTGTATCAGCACGCAGACGTTCGATACTCTTATGAAATTGAAGCCGCCCATCCTGCATATAAATAATCTGGGTTACTAGGTCATCCAGTTCACTCAATACATGCGAAGTGATTAGTATTAATTTTCCTTTTCTTTTCTGCGCAATAATTTTTTCTTTTAATATTTCTGAAGCCACAGGGTCCAGTCCTGCTGTAGGCTCATCCAATATCAAGACTGCGGGATCGAATAAAAATGCGAGTGAGGCACTTACTTTTTGCCGGGTGCCACCAGATAAAGTCCTCATTTTTTTTTGCATAAGATCAGTAAGCCCAAATGCCTGAACCAGTTCTTCATCCAATCTTGTTGAATGCCCCCTGATATCTTTCATCATATCCAACACATCACCAATCGTCATATTTTCAGGGTAGCGGCCTATTTGGGGCATGTACCCTATTTCACTTCTATATTGCCAGTTTTGCAGAATATTTTTCCCATTAAATGTAATAAAGCCACTATCAGGCACAACCATACCCAGCATACTTTTGATGAGGGTAGTTTTGCCACTGCCGTTAGGTCCTATCAATGCAATACATTCGCCCTTATTGCAGGTAACAGATATATTATCAAGCGCATTGAGTTTACCAAATTGTTTAGAAACATTACTGGCAATAATCATATTATATTTTTATCCGGGCTTTGGTATGGCATGGCAGCAGTTGTTGCGTCGCACACTTCGGCTTTCTTTTATTAAAAGAACCGTTTCATCATGGGTTTGTTATCTTTCAAACCTTCGGGTGTAATACTCGGTAACACTTTTTCTGTTTTGTCTAACAATGAAGTGATGAAACTTCTGAATAAAAGCATAGCCGGTGGGTTCTTCTCCACGATCATTGAATACATACTTACTGGCCTGTATGGCACATCGCCTACCTGGTCTTTATTCAAATCGTAACCCTCATACTTATCCCAATAATTATTATCAAAGGTATTCAGCACCAAAGAGCCATTGGTACTTACATCAAATGTGTTACCGATAAAATTATTTTTTGTTACTTCAATATCCATACAGCTCGCCTGTATTTTCATGCCCCAGCCATTATTTTTAAACAAGTTTTTTTGCATATGTATACGGCTGGCACCCTCCATATAAATACCACTGGTATTTTTTATAAATGTATTTCCATCAATATAACTGTCAGTTATTTCTTTCAATAATAATCCGTAGGCACCGTCGCCCCAGTTCTCTTCAAAAATGTTACTATACATTTTTACACCGTGTGAGTACATTACCGAAACGCCTGCCCCATTATTCTTAAAATGATTAGCGATGTACGCATCATTGTGCGAAAACATAAAATGTAAGCCATACCGGATGTTTTTCACTGATGTATTTCGCCAAATAACAGAATGGGTAACGAACTCAAAATAAATACCATCTCTGTGTCCGGTAATCGTATTCCCAATGATCTGCATACTGTCGCTTTTCCAGCAATGTATGCCATTGCCACTTTGCTGTTCTTCCCTACTCGATGCAGTAAGCCGGTTATCCTGAATGAGGCAATTGGTACCATTTTGTATGTATATCCCAAAAAAAGTATCTTCCAGTATATTATTTTTTATCACTACATTTTTTCTGTCATATATTTTTATACCACTCAAATCTTCCAGGCTTGAAATACCTGAATGTATTATCTTAAATCCATCTACTACCACGCCATCTGCTTTTATAGAAATAACCTGATACTTTTTCTCGCCATCCAATACCGGGTAATTGATTCCTTTAAGCGTAATGCTTTTTGTAACAGTAAGTGTTTTCTCTTTATAATGACCTGCTCCCACCAACACCGTATCTCCGGTTGCAGCAAGGGCAAGAGCCGCTGATATATTTTTATACAAACGATCAGAGCCAACATATAGTACCGTTGCCTTAGCCTGGTAATAAAAAAATAAGGTTATTATAAAAACAAATGGTTTCATTTCTGCATGTTCTCCCAGGAAATTTCATTGCCTTTAAATTGCGCCAATATACTTTCCATCGTATCTTTCCGGCCAAACGCAGCAATATTCCCATTCATAGGACTCTTTAAGCCAGGGCTTTGTAAAAAAAAGACACCCTTTACATTTATCAGATCATGCGGGCTGTTGAAATTGGTGAAATAAATTCCGGCCACATCTTGCTTTGTTATTTTACCTGATTGTAAAAAAGCCATAATACAATGCGCATCATCGAACTTGTACGCTTTATTTTTTTGGGTTACAATTTCTGCGCCAAACCTGTTATCACTGATTGCCATTTTGCAAAAATCACAGTTATCCCGTCCAATGCGAATGGGTGTGGGTTCGGTATTGCAACTAATTAATGAAAAAGTCATTAGTAAGATTACCAGTAAGGGCAAATTCGCTTTTTGCACAATTAATCTTCTCCCCCGCCTGAATTCAAATATTACAAGGCTTACTAATACCAATCCTACTGCAATAAATATCCAGCCACCAATATCCGGCATTGAATACGCACCAAAATTCAATAATTGTTTAAACCCTATTAAAGGGGGTTGATAAGCCATTCCGGGTACAATGATGGCAGCATCGGGGTTTAAATTATGTCCATAATTATATTCCCATTGCCAGAAATCAATCATGGCTAAAATATCAAACGCTACAAAAAGTGTACATAAGCTATTCATCCATCTTTTCTTTCCCACAAGGCCTGTAAGTAGAAACAAAAGAGAAAAAAACACAATGATACCCGGCAATATGGTAAACTCAGTAAAGTCATCTGCATGAAGGGCTTTCATACCGATGTAATGATTTAACCCGTTAATTATATTAATATCACCTGCTAATTTATTGGCATAAATAAACATCTTTAGTCCTTCAGGGTACTGTGGTGCCTGTAAATCTATTCGCCACATAGGTGTACATAAAACAGCTAATAAACCTAGTCCCGAGAGAAAAAGCAATACCCTTGTAAGTGTAGTAATTTTAGTATTGTTCATATCCAAAATTGAAATGAAACAAGAGAGACAAGATATTCCTGCTATGATGATTGCAGGAATATTTGTGCCTCTCTTTTGTAAATTTATTTTTTGGAATGGCTGCTGTCTGGCTTAGGCAGATTGGTTCCTGTACTAAAATTTATGGGTACGTTACTGCCCGCCGGTGATACCCGCGCATAGCCTGACATTTCCTGGTGCAGGGCACTACAGAAATCAGTACAATAAAAAGGAAATATACCTACACGGTCCGGTGTCCATTTCAAGGTGGCGGTTTCGCCCGGCATAATCAATAACTCGGCATTAGCAGCACCTTTAACGGCAAAACCATGCGGCACATCCCAATCCTGTTCAATATTGGTTACATGGAAATACACTTCATCACCCATCTTAATTCCTTCAATATTATCGGGGGTAAGGTGTGAACGTATCGCTGTCATGTAAACATGTACTTTGTTTCCTTCCCTCACTACTTTTGTGGTAGCTTCTCCCTTGGAAACATAAGGGTTCAGATTGTCTTCTATTTTAAAGAACTTAACTGATTTTTCCTTAATAACACTGGCGGCCACAGCCTGCGCGTAGTGCGGTTCGCCAATGGTTGGATAGTCAAGGATCAATTGCATTTTATCCCCGCTAATATCAAATAACTGAGCGCTTTGTGCTAACTCGGGTCCAGTTGGTAAAAACCGGTCTTTTGTAATTTTATTATACGCAACTAAATATTTACCTGTTGGTTTTCTCGAATCCCCACCGGGTATCATCAAATGGCCAGGAGAATAATAAGTTGGCACCCTGTCTAAAACCTTTAAGTCCTTAACATTCCACTTTACCACTTCGCTCGATACAAACATGGTAGTATAGCCATTGCCTTTGTCATCAAATTCTGTATGCAGGGGTCCCAGGCCGGGTTTTTTAACCTCACCATATAATGCAGCTTCGTATTTTATTACGGGGATACCTTCGTAATCTCCTTCAAATGCTTTATCAGCGATTGCTTTCTGGATTTTATCAAAACTGAATACCGGGATCAATGCAGCTAATTTTCCACTACCTACAATATATTCACCTGAAGGGTCTACATCGCAGCCATGCGGTGATTTGGGGCAAGGAATAAAATAAACCAATTCAGGAAAATCTTTAACATCCATAACAGTTACCTCTGTTTTGATGGTTGATGTAGCAGTATGTGTTTTTTCGTCATAGCGGTTACTAGCATATTTTACAGCTTGTTTGCGTCCTTTGCCTGCTTTAATCAGTTCCGCTGCTTTCTTCCAGTTTACAGCCATAATAAAATCCTTATCTCTTTTTGAAGCATTCACTTCCAGTAAAGTGTTGGCCTGTTCGGTATTATAGCAGCTGAAGAAAAACCATCCGCTTGATTTTCCTTTTCCGGCATGGCTTAAATCGAAGTTTACACCCGGGCATTGCAATTGAAAAGCAATATCCATGTTACCGGAATTTTTATCTACACTGATAAAACTGATAGTGCCTTTAAAATTCTCTTTGTAGGTATTTATAGGAACATCACCATTTTTATCATCCGGTGGTACACTAAACCTGGTACCGGCAACGATGTATTCAGTATTTTCTGTGATAAAGGGTGAACTATGGTTACCCGCACTATTGGGAAGTTCTATAATTTCAGCAGTATGAAAAGTTGCCAGGTCAACCCTTGCCACACGCGGGGTGTTATTGGCATTGGCAAATATCCACCGTCCGTCAATCTCACCATTGGTTTGCGACAGGTCTAAATGGTGTTGATCATCCCATGGAATAAAACCATGTGACGTATTTAACATAGGTTTGGTTTCTTCTGAGTATCCATATCCATTTTCCGGATTAACAGAAAAGATGGGAACCACTTTCAGCAACCTTCCGCTGGGCAATCCATATACACTTAATTGTCCGCTAAACCCACCCGATACAAAATTATAATATTCATCATACTTCCCCGGCGCAACAAACGTTTTTTCAGCAGCATCGGCACTTACAGCATTGCCGGCGTTTTTGGGTTTGCAAGCCTGAGTGCTCATCATTAATGCAAGAACCATTATGGCCATTACATTCAATTTCATTTTTTTCATATTATTATGATTAGAAGGTTTAATCGTTGGCTCAAATGCTTACTACAAAAAATATCGCAGGTATTATTTTTATTTAACGCCGTCATTTTTTCTCATAAACTCGTAAA
The DNA here is from genome assembly GCA_025356235.1 of Bacteroidota bacterium. Classification (GTDB taxonomy): domain Bacteria; phylum Bacteroidota; class Bacteroidia; order Chitinophagales; family Chitinophagaceae; genus Sediminibacterium. Next base: position 7,726 of record JANXUL010000191.1, on the reverse strand, counting down.
GGTTTCTTGCATCGATATCGCTTAAATTCTGGTTAGGCATGCGCACAAGGCATATCTCCAGCATAGCCTGCGCTTTTGGATCTTTCGTAATCATTTCGTCAGTATTGGTAATAAAATTCATTATCCAGGGGGCAGTACGCCTTGCGCTCACCCCTTTCCAACCTGGGCCAACTAATTTTTCATCGGTTGTCTTATGGCAACTACTACATTTTACACTATATACTTTATTACCATTTTCTGCCATCGCAGCGTCTAATTTTCCACTTACTTCCACAGCTTTAAATTTCCCCTCTCCCCTGTTGGGATCATAAGAAGGATTGGCACTTGCCTCTTTTTTTTCTTCAGCTACCGAGGCACTGGCAGGTGTACCGTTTTGATTGCCACATGCATACAGGAAAGCAACCATAATAGCGGCCGTAATAACTCTTTTCATACAGATTATTTTTTGATTGAATAATTTATCATGCAAAATTACTCTGACTGTACTTAATTTTTTATGCGTCAAATCATATAGGTTTTTAAAAATATTTAATCAATTAGCTTTCAGGGGTTCATAGTGCCCGACACTTCTAAAAGTGTGATTTATGTAAATTATTACTGTAACTGTGTAACAGAAAGCAAATGTCAAATAAGACCTTTAAAGATTATCTGTTTATATATACCCTAAAAATCTGTCATTCTTTCTTGATTCAAAGTTTTGTAAAATCCATCAATAAAAACATGACTTTAATCATTCATGAGTCTGCTAAATGTCATTGTAACGAGTTATTAGACAAGATAGCTTTGAATATGTCTGTTTTATTAAGCGAAATGATGGTGGATATTGACTTATTGCTTGCGTGGGGTGCCGCCTACAAAAAAGTGGGTATAAATGAGTTTATTTTTAAAGAGGGTACCAATTGCCAATTCTATTATCAGTTGGTAAGTGGCAGTGTTAGATGGGTAAATATTGATGAGGATGAGAAAGAGTTTATCCAAACCATGATTGAAGTTGGTGAATGTTTTGGCGAGTTACCCCTGTTTGACGATGGCCCATTTGCCGCAACAGCAATCGCAGAAGAAGATTCGGTAATTATACGGCTTCATAAATCTACTTTTTTAGAATTATTGAAAGAATATCCAGGTATTCACTTTTCATTTAGTAACCTATTGGCAAAAAGAGTTCGCTTCAAATTTTTACTATTAAAATCGCTCGCCCTGCATGCTCCTGAAGCCAGGATCGCAACACTGTTAAATTATTTAAGGGTAGAAAATAAAAATTTCTGTCCCAGATGTAATCAGCTAAAACTTACCCGTCAGCAAATCGCTGACATGACGGGTCTTCGCGTTGAAACAGTGATCAGGGCCATGCGCAGCATGCATGAAAAAGGGGAGCTCATGATAGAAAAAGGGAAGGTTTATTATTCTGATATGATTGGAGTCATATAAGTTGCAATGCCTCTGGCCGTATTTTGCCTGTAAACGGCAGGTATGCAATCTCCCTTACATCGTTGGCTAAGACTTTCTTTCATTAATCTCCTTCTGGTTTCTTTGATCGGCGTTATTTTACGTTATAAAATCGCTTTTTCATTTCCGTTCATTGATCAAAAACATTTGCTGCACGGCCATTCACATTTTGCTTTTTCAGGTTGGATAACACATACCCTGATGGTCTTGTTAGTTAACCATCTTTCCATATACAAGGGAGATGAGATTTTTCATAAATATCGGTTTTTGCTATATGCAAACCTTTTTACTGCGTATGGCATGTTGATCAGCTTTCCAATTCAGGGCTATGGAGTATGGTCAATCAGTTTTTCTACCCTTTCTATTTTTACCAGTTATGCTTTTACAATCGTTTACTGGAGAGACCTGAACAGTATTCATACTAATAATGTAAGTCGGCTATGGTTCAAAGCAGCACTCTTTTTTAATGTTATTTCTTCTCTCGGTGTATTCTCACTGGCGTTTATGATGGCTACCAAAATGGTCCATCAAAGCTGGTACCTGGCTACTGTTTATTTCTTCCTCCATTTCCAATACAATGGATGGTTCTTTTTTGCCTGTATGGGGCTTCTGGTTGCGAGGATAGAACATATAGCATCCATACATAAACGGCTAATCAATATTTTTTGGCTGTTTTGTACAGCTTGTATACCAGCGTACCTGTTATCGACATTGTGGCTGCCTATTCTACCCGTTATATATTGGATCGTATTACTGGCTGCCTTTGCACAGGTGGGAGGTTGGATCAGCTTGATCAATTTGTTTGTACGCAACAAATCTGCCTTTACAAATAGTTTCCCTCCAGCGGGCAGATGGCTGCTTCTGCTTTCGGCAATAACATTGAGTATAAAACTTTTACTTCAATTGGGATCAACTATTCCTTCCTTAAGTCAGCTGGCTTTTGGGTTTAGGCCCATTGTAATCGGTTACCTGCATCTTGTATTGCTTGGTGTAATCAGTATTTTTCTGATTGGATACATTCTTTCCTTTCAATTAATACAGATCACCAAAACGGTAACTATTGGAGTAACTGTATTTGTTACGGGTATTTTTGTAAATGAAATATTTCTTATGGCGCAGGGGGTTGCAGCCTTAAGCTATCATATTATTCCTTTCATTAACGAAAGTCTCCTGATTGCAGCACTTATCATGTTTATTGGACTGGTATTAATGAATTTCCGTTATCGTTATACAGAAATAATTACAGTAAATGATTTGGATCATAAAGCTAATACAAGTTCCATCTGAACTTTGTCAAAAATAAATTATATGCTACAGATAGAACAACAAACACTGGCGAGTATCGCTTTATCACATCACGAATATATTCCTGTTCTCGAAAGGTATAGTCTTGATTTCTGCTGCCGGGGAAAGGAAACACTGGCAGAAGCCTGTAAAAAGAAAAACCTGGCAATTAGCATTGTGATAAATGAAATGATGCAATCTGTTAAAGAAACGAAAACACAAATGCCTTTTACTGAAATGAATGCAGATCAGCTTATTTCTTATATTCTGATCCATCATCATTTTTATGTGAAAACCAGCGTAGGTACCATACAGGGGCACATTGAAAAAATTGTTACTAAACATGGCGATACCTTCCCGTATATGCATAAGGTTTTGAAATTATTTAAAGAAGTTATAGAGGAATTGCTTCCTCATATGGAAAAAGAAGAAAAAATACTTTTTCCCAGGATAAAAGAAATGGCTGCTAGTCTGGGGCAAAATCAATTCACTGCATTTAGTCCGGAGTTTATTAATGCACCCATCCAAATGATGGAAACGGAACACGATAATGCAGGGCAGCTTTTATTCGAGATCAGAAAACTAACCAATCAGTATACCCCGCCCGAAGATGCCTGTACTACACACAGGGTTTGCCTGGAAGAATTGAAAGCTTTTGAAGAGGATCTGCACCAACATGTACATCTTGAGAATAATATTTTATTCCCCATGGCTAAAAAAATGGTTTCTACAGTTTCAAATTAAGTAACTGTAAAAAGATTTTATTAAGCTATTTAACCCGTCGGAGGGTGTCCTCTAAAAAATGAAAAAAGGGCACTCTCCGGAGATGTCTCCTGAAAGGGACTCTGCGATTCCCGCACAAGAGATGCATTTACTTTGTGTAGCATGCAGGATATAATCATATAAACAATTGTGTAACATCGTACTAATCAGCGTACTCTTTAAGAGACATCTTCGGAGAGCATTTGTATTGTGTTGTTTTAAAGGACACCTTGTAGCGAACGGAAGTACAAATTAGTTGCAAAATTCACTGTTTTCAGTATGGTTGCAGTAAAATGAATTACTTTGATTGTTTAAACCTTATATCCTAGTATCCAGCGCAAGTTATCAGGTTATATTACATAAAAATAAATTATATGTAGGAATGGTTTCTTACCTCTCTTCCTTACGTAATATTTCATGAAAGCTTGGGCTTGTACGATTTTTCAGATAATTGTCCAGACAATTCGCAATGCTTAACCCAAATGAATATGAGTCAACAACAAGTTCTCAAATCCCAATACATCCCTACTTCTGAATTTTACAGTCAGGTTATAGATAGTTTACAGGATTATTCGATTTTTACAGTAGACAATGATTTGCATATTAACAGCTGGAATTCTGGAGCAGCTAAAATATTCCAGTATGAAACAGACGAGATTATCGGTCAGCATTTTGAAATTATTTTTTCGGAAACTGATAAAAAAGATGGTATCCCACAACTCGAAATTGATACCGCATTAAAAGAAGGAAGGGCTTTGGATAACAGATGGCATGTTTGTAAAGACGGAAGCATGTTTTATGCATATGGAGTGGTTTTTCCACTTATTGGAATAGACGGAAATAAATTGGGATATGTTAAAATATTAAAAGACCTAACCGAACAAAAAAAATCACAAGATGCCGCAAATAAGTATTTACAAGAACTGGAAGATCTTAACACACATAAAGAAAGCGTATTATCAATTCTTTCACATGACCTAAGAAGCCCATTGGCCGCAATTATCGGAATGATTGAATATTTGCAATTTGATTTTGATAATATAGAACCGGAAGATGCAAAAGATATGCTTAAACTTATTCATACGGCGGCAAAAGATGAATTAACCATGCTGGATTATCTGGTAGAGTGGGCGAGAATAAAATACGCTTCGGAAGCATTTACACCAACAAAAATTGAACTCTTCCAATATGTAGAGCTTGTTTTTAATACTTTAAAAGAGGCTGCTGCTTTGAAGGAAATCATTCTTTATAATAAAATCGGAGAAACTGAAAGTGTATTTGCTGATAAAAAAATGTTGATCTCGATTTTGCAAAACCTTGTGTCCAATGCTTTACAACATACACCACAAGGAGGTAAAATTATTGTTAGCGCTAATCCCAAAGAAGATAAAATGATTATTGAGGTTAAGGATACCGGAAATGGAATGTCAAAAGAAATAGTAGAAAAACTATTTACTCCGCAACTGAACGCACTCTTAAAAACCAGGGAAAATAAAAAAGGTGCAGGCATAGGGTTATTATTAGTAAAAGGCTTTTTAGAAAAAAATGGTGGAGAAATATGGGTAGAAAGTTCAGAAGGCAACGGTTCGTCGTTTTATTTTACATTACCCATTGACAAACCTTCCGATAAAATAGATAGTTCAAGCAAAATTGAACTTACAAATTAAATACCCTGCTGCGCAAAATCCTGTTCGACAGATATCTGCGGAGAAAATGTGTTATTATTTTGTTTTAAAAAACTCTTTATCAGAAAGGAATAAATTAACTCAGCCCTACATCTTCATCCCTTCCATCGGGTTGGCACCGATTTTAAAAATATATTCACTATTCAATAAATATGCCCCGCTAACCACCACAGCATCGCCATTTCGCAAACCTGATTTAATTTCAATTCGGCCATTGCTTTCCGGGCCAACTTCCACCATTTTATAGGTAAACCTGTTACCAGTGGATTGTAACCATACAGATGCACCGCGGTTATCACGGATAACGGCATCAATAGGCAGGGATAATGAATTGTGTTGCCGGTTCCTGATAACCACATTGGCCTGCATGCCTGGTTTTATCTGGTTGCCGTTATTAGGAATCGTTATCCGTATTAAATCAATCCTGGTGTCGGGGCTAATTTCGGGATTTATAAATTCTATCCTTCCCTGCACCTCTTTATTGGTTGTGCCCGGGAATTGAACAATTGCCTGGCCACCTTTATCGATTGATGATAACTGCGATGAATATGCCTGTGCCTCCGCCCATAAAGTAGAAAGATCGGCCAACCGCACTACGGTACCACCTTCAGTAACATATTCTCCTTCTTTTGCATCAAGAAAGGTTATGTATCCGCTTGACGAACTATAAAAAGAAGTAATGGTAGTTGCTTTTCCGTTTTTTATTAATTCCTGTATCTGTGCCTCCCGCATGCCCCATAAAATCAATTTATTTTTTGCCGACTGCACCAATTGTTTAAAATCAATTATTGTATTATCTAGGGTCCTTTGTTTTTCGAGTACCAGCAGGTACTCCTGCTTCGCATTATTCAGTTCTTCGCTGTACAGGTCAAATAATTTACTGCCTTTGTATACATAATCACCCAGGTTCTTAAAATATAATTTTTCAATTCTTCCCATCACCCTGGCACTAATAGCATTTTCTTTTTGTCGATCAAAATTAATGGTTGCCGGCAATATCATCTGGTCGCCAGTTGTTCCATTCCGAAGTGTATCTACATGTATATTTCCCAACTGTATTTGTTGGGCACTCAGTTCTATCTCATTCATTTGTTGAAGGCTGCTTTTTTTTACAGGTGTTAACTCCATTTTACAAACCGGGCACTTGCCGGGTTTATTCTCTTTTACCTGGGGATCCATAGAACAGGTATAGTAAACATCAGGCTCAGCTGTTTCTATGGGCTTTTTATTCTTACAAGAGAATAAAAGAAATGATGATACCAGTATAATTAAAACATATCGCATGCTTACTCTTTTATTTTAATAAAACTTTCGCTATCCATTAAAAATTGTGCATTGGATGCTACGGCAGCATCAGGGGTTAGCCCCTCAATTATTTGAACCTTATTGTTGAATATGAGTCCGGTAGTTACTTTATGCGCTTTGAAAACATCCCCTTCTTTTTTAAAAACCACCTTATCTAACCCTAAAGAAATCACTGCTTCCTTTGGTAACCAAAAAGCGTTTATTGTATTACCGGTTATTCTTGCCTTTACCTGGCTGCCAACGGGCATATTTGCAGCAGTGTTTTCAAAATAGACCCTCGCTGTTGCGGTTTTGCTGTCTTTTCTTAAAAATGGTTCCATAAAATCGATCTTCGCACTGAAACTTTTATCAGGTGCTGTTTCAGGAATAATATGAACCCTATTACCCACTTTTACCAGGCTTTGAACATCGGCATATATATTCAGCACTGCCCAAAGTTTGTGGGGATCGAAGACAGATAAAACTCCCTGCCCTTTTTGGATATACATTCCTTCTTTCAATGCCAGCTCTTTTGTGGCGATAGGTTCAGCACTCATTTGTACCGGTACATTCATGTTTAAAGCGTCATGAATATGTCCATTATAATTACTATATACTGAAATAGTAAGCGATGGTTTTTCGTCCTGGATAATATCATATAACTGTTGTGGAGAAGCGCCAAGCAGTAGTAGTTTTTCTTTTGCAGCATAAATGAAAGAGGTGTTAGCTGCATCATTTTTTAGTAAAAACAACAGGTTTTGCTGGGCTGTTAGTAATTCAGGACTATAAATGTCCATCACTTTCTGCCCTTTATGCACATCCTGGAAAGTATATTTCAGGTATAGTTTTTCAATTCGCCCGCTTACCCTCGATGAAATAGATCCGATGGCACGGGTATCATACATAACCGTTCCGAGGGCATCTACGGCTACCTGCTCTTTGCTCTGTTGCATAGTGATAACAGGAATCATGGAAAGAACATGACTGTTAGTAGGCCGTAACAAAGTATTCAGATCAACATCCGTTACCGCAGCCTCTTCACCGCCAAATGGAACCAAATCCATTCCACAAATAGGGCAATTGCCCGGTTTATCCCGTATGATCTCGTGATGCATAGGACAGGTGTAACGTTGCGTAACAGCAACGGTTTGTTTATTTTCTTTTTTATTCGCAGAATGACAGCCCAAAGCCATAAAAAGCAGTGACCATAACAGGTACTTTAAAGTGATTATTTTTTGCTCAGTCCTTTTCATAGCCAATTATTT
>JANXUL010000249.1 GCA_025356235.1 Bacteroidota bacterium | reverse complement strand
CAATAACGCCAAAAAATATTCTGCAAATGTTGAATTAGATTTATCTCACTCTGAGCGATATGCGGCGAATGGATATGAATTAAGTTTAAGAAACCGGTACCGCTTTAATAAGAAGCTATCAATAAGCACCAATACCAATATATCTATTTTCGGTAATAACCTGGGCTATGCCACAACCTCTGCCGACAGCATCATTTTTGCGCTTCGTAAAAGAAATACAGTTGAGAATGTATTTGCGATTAAATACAATTTCAACAACAAAATGGGATTGAGTTTGCGTGCAAGGCATTACTGGAGCAAAGTAGAAAACCAACATTTTTTTAACTTGAAGCAGGATGGTGGCCTTACTCCCATTTCCGGCATTAACAGCAACGTAGATTATAATGTAAATTATTTTAACATTAATATGGTGTATACCTGGCAGTTTGCTTTGGGCAGCTTTGTAAATGTGGTGTGGAAAAATGCTGCACGTACTTTTGATAATGACGTAAGTGGCGGCTATTTTAAAAACGCAGGTACAACCCTCGATGCGCCACAACTGAATAGCTTGTCTATACGTGTGATTTATTTCCTGGACTACCTGTCACTAAAAAAGAAATAGTTTTTTCTTGCCCCCGGCAGAAAGCGCCCTTATGGGTGCTTTCTTATTTTCTACGGCCAGTTTCATTACCTTAGCCTTATGAGTAAGAAATTATTTCTGCTGGATGCGTTTGCACTGATTTATCGGGCATATTATGCGCTGATCCGCAACCCGCGTATCACGTCAAAAGGAAGGAATACGAATGCGCAATTTGGCTTTACGAATACGTTGTTTGAACTAATCAACAAAGAAAAGCCAACACACCTCGCCGTTTGTTTCGATACACATGCCCCCACAGAAAGGCATATTGATTTTACAGATTATAAGGCCAATCGCCAGGAAGCACCGGAAGACCTTTTAGCTTCCTTACCCGATATAAAGCGAATCATCAGCGGTTTTAATATTCCCGTTGTAGAACTGGATGGCTATGAAGCAGATGATGTTATTGGAACGGTGGCCTGGCAGGCGGCCGACCTCGGCTATGAAGTTTTTATGGTAACGCCGGATAAAGATTATGGCCAGCTGTTAACCCATCCCGGAGTATTTATTTACAAGCCACCTTCTTTTGGTAACCCGGAAGAGATCCTTACTGCAGAAAAAATCTGTGCCAAATGGGATATACAACGGGTAGAGCAGGTGATAGATATGCTGGGATTGATGGGAGATGCGGTAGATAACATACCGGGCATTGCCGGCGTGGGAGAAAAGACCGCCGCAAAACTGTTGAAAGAATTTGACAGCCTGGAAAATATTTTAGCTAATGCAGATACGATCAAAGGCGCGCTTGGTGAAAAAGTACGTAACGGAAAAGAAATGGCCATCATCAGTAAAAAGTTGGCCACCATTATTACTAATGTACCCGTCGCTTTTCACGAAGAAGATTACCGGCTCAAGGAATGGAACAAAGACGCACTGGTAGAAGTGTTTACAGAATTAGAATTTAAAACATTGGGCAAAAGAATTCTGGGCGACGAATTCAATGCCTTTCATACTGCACCGCAAAGTGTACAGACCGACCTCTTCGGAAATTCGGTATCAGCAAAAACAGATTCCAGAAATATAAAAAAAGAGGCCCCTCCCATCATCACCGGTGAAGAAAGCAGTGGGTTACTCGCAGAAAAAAACATCAACAATACCGAACACAATTATATTCTTGTTCAGTCGGAAGAAGAAATAAAAAAACTGGTTGCTACGCTACTCCTCGAAAAAGAAATTTGTTTTGATACCGAAACAACCAATATTGATGCAAATGAAGCGGAACTGGTAGGGCTTAGTTTCTCTTTTAAAAAAGGAGAGGGTTATTATATACCTTGTCCCGCAGACAAAATAATAACACAAAATATCCTTGATCAATTCGATCCGCTTTTCAATAATACCGATATACTATGGATTGGGCAAAACCTTAAATATGATATGCTCGTATTGAAATGGTATAACAAAGAGTTGAAAGGAACTATTTTCGATACCATGCTCGCACATTACCTGATAGAGCCGGAAGGCAGGCGCAGTATGGATTTGCTGAGTGCCCAATATTTGGGTTACGAGCCCGTACATATTGATGAGCTGATAGGTAAGAAAGGAAAAACGCAGGGCACCATGCGGGATGTGGATTTTGAAAAGGCAAAAGAATATGCCGCAGAAGATGCAGACATTACCCTTCAGCTTAAACAGGTTTTTGTTCCCCTTCTCAAAGAAAAGGATGTTCAGCGCGTTTTTAATGAAGTAGAAAACCCATTGGTGCGCGTATTGACCGATATGGAATTTGAGGGCGTTAAAATTGATGTGGGCTTTTTAAAAGACTATAGTAAGGAACTGGAAAAAGATGCCAAACACTTTGAAGAAAACGTGTATACACAGGCCGGCGTTCGGTTTAACCTTGCTTCTCCGAAACAGTTAGGGGAAGTATTGTTTGAAATATTAAAGATTGATTCCAAAGCTAAAAAAACAAAGACCGGCCAATATGCAACAGGGGAAGATGTATTGCAGAAGCTCGCCAGCAACAACCCGATCGTTGCAGATATACTGGGGTTTCGAGAGCTCACAAAATTAAAAAGCACCTATGTTGATGCACTTCCACAAATCATCAACAGCAAAACAGGGCGCGTACACACATCGTATGCGCAGGCTGTTGCGGTTACAGGCAGGTTAAGCAGCAATAATCCAAATTTGCAAAATATCCCTATCCGCAGCGACAGGGGAAGAGAAATCCGCAAAGCATTTATTCCCCGGGACAGTAACCACATTTTAGTTAGTGCGGATTATTCTCAAATCGAATTGCGCATTGTAGCTGCCATCAGTGGCGACCCGAATATGTGCGAAGCTTTTCAACAAGGCAAAGACATCCACACAGCAACCGCGGCCAAAGTATATAATATACCCGAGGCTGATGTAACAAAAGAAATGCGTTACAAAGCTAAAAGTGTAAACTTCGGTATCATTTATGGCCAGGGCGCTTTCGGCCTCGCAGATAACCTCGGTATACCAAGATCAGAAGCGAAAGAAATCATTGATAATTATAAGAAAGAGTTCGTTGGTATCACTTCTTATATGGCAGATACCATCCAATTTGCAAAGGAGAATGGTTATGTGCAAACATTGATGGGACGTAAGCGATGGTTAAAAGACATCAATTCTTCCAACTTTACTGTTCGGGGTTATGCCGAGCGAAATGCCATTAACTCGCCGATACAAGGTACCGCAGCCGATATGATCAAGCTCGCGATGATTGCTATTCATCAAAAAATTATAGATGCAAAACTCAAATCTAAAATGATCCTGCAAGTGCATGATGAATTGGTGTTTGATGCCGTTCCGGAAGAATTGGATATTTTAAAACCCTTAATTTTAAATGGGATGAAAGCTGCACTCGCCCTGCCCAATAATGTTCCGGTAGATGCAGAATTGGGTGTAGGTGAGAACTGGCTCGTGGCTCACTAATGTTCCTGAACATGCAGTAAAAAACACGCTATGACAAACGAACAAACGATCAACCGTTTTTACACCGCATTTCAGCAGCTGGATTATGCCACCATGCAAACATGCTATCATTCAGAAGCGGTATTTAATGATCCGGCTTTCGGGCTGCTTGATGCAAATGAAACCCGCGCCATGTGGGAGATGTTGTGTAAACGGGCAAAAGATTTTTCTTTAGTGTATGGTAATATCCGGTTGCTGGATGAAGAATATACCACCTGCGATTGGACCACCTCCTACCTCTTTGCAAAAACCGGCCGCAGGGTGGTGAACAAAATAACGGCACACATGAAATTTAAGGACGGGCTGATCATTGAACATACCGATGCGTTTGATATTTATCGCTGGACAAGGCAGGCCCTTGGTCTTCCCGGGTTATTGTTTGGCTGGTCGCCCTGGATGAACAAGCGGATTCAAAAACAAGCGAAACAGGGGCTGGCAAAGTTTATGGATAGCTGATCCTTTACACAAGCTTTATCATACACAGGTTTTGATTATATTTAATGCATGAACTGGGATTTTTATTTTAAAAGCATCTGGCTTATCGGCGGCCGTTATTTTTTGATAGCGGGGATTGCTTTTTCTTTGTATTACCTCGTCTTCAGAAACCGCCTGCTTTATAAAAAAATACAGACGCGCTTTCCCGGGAATACCGACTACCTGCGCGAAATGGCCTACTCTGTTCTTACGATCTGTATTTTCGCTTTTGTGTCGCTAACCCTTTTTACCAACCCTAAAATTGCGCCACACACAACACGTTACCTTGATATAAATCAATATGGCTGGGCCTACTATGTCCTTGCTTATCCGTTGATGTTTATCATGCACGATACCTATTTTTATTTCACCCACCGGCTTATGCACCATAAGCGGTTATTTAAATGGTTTCATTTGGTACATCACAAGTCGGTCAATCCTTCGCCATGGGCGGCATACGCCTTTCATCCGTTGGAGGCGGTGGTAGAAGTGGGTATCGTTATTATTTTCCTGTTTACCATACCCATACATAAAACACACCTGATGATCTTTTTTTTAATGATGATCGTGTATAATGTATATGGCCACCTGGGTTATGAATTATACCCGAAGGGTTTTAGCAGGGGCCGTATAGGCAGATGGATCAACACTTCCATCAACCATAACCAGCACCATCAGTATTTTAAAGGGAACTATGGTTTGTACTTTCTTTTCTGGGACCGTGTATTTGGAACCGTTCGCGAGGATTATGATGCGAAGTTTGAAGAGGTAAAAACGAGGACTTCGGCAACCATATAACCGTTCAGGCCGCTTTAGCGTGGTTTTTTATAAATAGGCACCGTGCTGCACGGCTCACCATACATAATACTTTTTACAAAGGGACGGAGCTTATTGGTAATCTCAACATACGCGGTTTCTGGAATTTCAACATCACCACAGCCTTTTACCACCACGCGCTTGTCTGTGTATTCTTCTCCCTTTACTGCCTGTATATTTTTTAACAGGATGGTGCTGATCAGTTTTTTTTCATCTCCAAACACAACATCCAATGCCACCGGTTGCAGGTTGCTGGCCACCAGCATATAAGCCCACATGGGAATGATGGCATCTGCCGAGCAGGTTATGGCAACATATGCATCTTTGTAACTATCCCAATCGGTTGTTTGCAGTGCCGCGCGAAAATCCTTCTCTTTCAGGATCAGTCCCATAAATAAATACTCTTTCAGGTCAAAAACCTTAATGGTTCCTTTTGGATAATATTCTTCCAGGTCAAAACTGATCAACCCGCTTTCTGCCACTTTGTTTACAAACTCATCAGACATAACACATTCTTTTCCATACAAATTTACAATTCTCCACAATGCCATGTTTTCGGTATGCGTAAAACAAAAGCCCGATGCTGGTTAGCATCGGGCTTACTGATTATTCAATGTATTTACCGATTAATAAAACTTAGCGCGGTTGTCTTTAATAGTAGCTGATTTTTTAAGGGCTTCCAATCCTCTGTATGAGCTCATTTTCGTGCTCTGCAGCATCGTTTGCTTAACGGCAGCAGCATCTGTTACCGACGCCTTGGCACCAACGCTTTCTGCTTTTATGCCAAATACACCCGTTGAGCCGGCGATGGGTTCGCTTGCCTTACCCATCAGGCTTTTATTAAAGGCGGCACCAATTATTTTAGGCTCGCTACCTACGCCCGTTATGAATGGAGCAGAAAAGGCCAGGCTATCTGCCTTTAATACCGGAGCTCCGGTACTCGCTGAGTAAGACTCCAGTGTATTTCCTTTGAATTTTGTATCGGTAATGATCTTTGCTTTTTTCTCGTTGCGAATGAACGTTTCCGCCGTTGGCCTTGCTTCTGCCGCCGACATCAATCCAGCTTTGTTTACTGCAGACACGATGGCCACAATATAACGGTCGCCTATTTCTGTTGGTTCAGAAACATCACCTGTACCATGTTCATATATCCAACGAACCAATTGACGGTTTACACCCAATCCCGGAATGGTGAAATCATTCTGTTTGATATCGTTCGCCGGCATTACCTGCCTGTTTTCTTTTAACGCATTCGCATTAAAATCTTTTGCATTCTTACTGGACGACGCAAATTGTGCAGCAGTTGTACTTGCCGCGCTTACCGTTTCATTACTAGCCGTAATTGCCTTGGCTAAATAAGCAATCTTATAAACCGGGTTTACATTCTTTTGGGCCAATACTTCAATATAGTGGTAACCGAAATCTGTTTTAACAACGCCTTTTGTTCCTACGGATTTATCAAATGCAAAGTCATTAAACGGTATCACCATTTGTCCCTGCGGGAAAAATTCATATACGCCACCCTTGTCTTTACTTCCGGGGTCATCTGAATATTTGGTGGTTAATGCAGCAAAATCAGCACCCGCTTTGATAGCCGTTTCAATGCTGTCGATCAGTTTCTTGCCAACAGAATCTTCACGGATTACCTGTCCGCTTCTGGGATCTGCTGTAGCAATAAGGATATGACGAACCTTTACACTATCGGGCCATTGTTTTACACCCACCATCTTAGCAATCACATAATTCTGTCCATCAAGGTAAGGTCCTAACAAACCACCCACCGGAATTTTAGTCAACGAATCTTTATTCGCCTGTTGCATCCTGCTCTTGCTGAAATAGCTGTTATAATAAGGAATATCGGTGCCGGCCTTACTTAAAAAAGCCTGTGCCTCGGTTGCGGCAGCAAATTCATTTTTCAGGCCAAGTACCAGGTTAAGGGCATTAGTCGAATCTGTGGCACTTGGAGCAGCACTAACCGATATGTAAGAAATATTTCTGGATTCTTCGGGTTTCGTAAACTCAGTACTGTGTTTTTTAACATAAGAGGTGATATCATCATCGCTTACTTTAACGAGGCTATCGCTGACAGAAATATACGGTACATATACATAAGAGAAAGATGCGATTGCATTGTTATCTGCCTGTTGTTTTTCAAGTAACCATTTAGGGATATAAGCAGCCTGCATTAACAAATTCTGGTATTTATTACGCAGGGTTTGCTGAATAGATGGATTGATATATACATTATTGATCATTTTAATCTGCTCTGTATTCTTGCTTTTTTTAAGCTGCGCAAAAGCCTGTCTTGCATCATTAGCCCTGAATTCCCCTGTTTTCTGGTCGGTAAACTCCTGGCGAAGGGGTGAATTATTACCAAAAAGTAGATCACTCAGTTCTTTAGGAGATACCTGCAGTCCAAGTTTCTCATATTCCTGTCCCAATACCACCTGCTCAACTTCCTGGTTCCATACTGAGCTGATCAGCTGGTCGCGGGGGGCACCTTGTGCGCCGTACATCTTCTCCTGAAGAGCCAGTTTATCTTCAAACGCACCACGCTCTATCTTTTCACCATTTACTTTACCAATAACAGAGGTATTGGAAAAGGCATTTCCGCCACGTTTTACACCATCCTGAAGGATAAAAGCGATCAAAGCCAAAGCGATGATCCCGAATACTATCCAGGCGCCCCTGTCGCGAATACGTTGAATTACAGACATAATAGTTTAATTAGTATGAATTTGTTTGATCTTATTTTACTCCGCTTTTTGCGGGAGGCAAAAATAGGGGAATAATACATTAGAACAAATTGTGGAAAACCGGCCTGAACCCAAGAAATACAGGGATTTACGCAAGGGTATAATTAATTACCAATGCTTTTATACTTCTCCGTTCATTTTTCCTTGTTCTCTATTCGATATTTTTGATCCTTTTGTTCAAAATTAGAAATCCACACACACCCTGTGAATAAACCTGAAAAGCGGTGGAGAAATCGGTTTTTTGACTTTTCAAAAGTGGAAAGAGATGGAATAAACACTTCACCCGGGTATTGAATCTAGTGTCGGGCCCAAACTCACTTGTCTTTTATCCCTGTTAATTCACAGTTAACTAAAAGTGGATAGTGAAATAATAAATATGTGATTCGGTTTATACAGTTTTGTTAAGAACATCAAAAAAATCAATAGTAATATACGCTAGTGATGTGAATGAATATGTTAATAGCTGTTAATAAACCACGAGAGATTAACTTTGATGTTTGGGGATAAGAAAGTTATCACGATATCCACACCCCTAATAGTAGTAGTTAGGTTTTATAAAAAGGTATTATTTAATACTATTACCAAGCTTATGAACATTCAAAATTTTGATATTGTAGAAAAAGGATTTTTAGACATAGAAATTAATCCGCATCTGGATTTATTTGCCGAGATTGAGCGTCTAAAGAAAGAAAAAAATGCTGTCATACTCGCCCACTATTACCAGGAACCCGATATTCAGGACGTGGCAGATTTTATTGGAGACAGCCTTGGACTGGCTCAGAAAGCCAGAAAAACCGATGCCGGAATTATTGTATTTGCCGGCGTTCACTTCATGGCAGAAACAGCCAAGATATTAAACCCATCGAAAAAAGTTTTATTGCCCGATTTAAGAGCCGGATGCTCTTTGGCCGATAGTGCGCCTGCACCACTTTTCAAAGCATTCAAAGACAAACATCCCGAGCACATTGTTATTTCCTACATCAATTGCACAGCCGAAATAAAGGCACTGAGTGATATCATCTGCACCAGCAGCAACGCCGAAAAAATTATTGAAAGTGTACCGAAAGACCAACCGATTATATTCGCGCCTGACAAAAATTTAGGAGCGTACCTGAATAAAAAAACAGGCAGGAATATGTTGTTATGGAATGGTGCCTGTATGGTACATGAAATATTCAGCCTGCAAAAAATAACCAAATTAAAAATCCGTCACCCGCATGCAAAAGTAATTGCACACCCGGAATGTGAGGAAGCGGTATTGGCTATTGCGGATTATATTGGCAGCACCACGCAGCTATTAAAATATTCAGAAAAAGACAGTGCCACGCAATACATTGTTGCAACAGAAACCGGCATACTGCACCAGATGCAACAGAATAGCCCCAATAAGACATTCATTCCTGCACCACCCACAAATAGCTGCGCCTGCAATGATTGCCCCCATATGAAGCTGAATACGCTGGAGAAACTATATCTATGCATGCAATATGAGCAACCCGAAATCATTATGGATGAAAAATTACGCCTGGCTGCCAAGATTCCAATGGACAGGATGATGGAAATTAGTAAAGAGGCCGGTTTGATTGGATGAGAATATACAGATATTACTGATTTATAATATTGAATTACATTTCTGTATACACTGATCACATACGGTTTTGGCTGTTATCTATACGGTAAGGATTAGTAAGAAAAATGTAAGGAGGTTGTATGTTTAGCAGGAAAATGAGGCGATATGTAAGCAAAAAATAAATACAATATGTCTCAATTCGTTAAAGGTTATAGAACCTATTTTATTTTTGTTGTAATACTCTTTCATTTATCTGCCGGGGCACAGGAAAAAAAAATAAAATGTAAGGTCATTGCCTTTTATACCGCCAAAAATGATCTTGCCCATATTAGTTATGTACATGAAGCCAATACCTGGTTTGCGCTTATGGCTGCAAAAAATAATTTTACGTATGATTCAACAAAAGACTGGAGCAACCTGAATGAGCAATTTCTTTCCAACTATGCGGTCGTACTTTTTTTAGATACCCGGCCGGAAGATGCTGCGCAAAGAAACGCATTTGAAAAATACATGGAGAACGGAGGAGGGTGGATGGGATTTCACTTTTCAGGTTTTGCACTAACGCCTTCCGTGTTTAACCAGGACTGGGATTGGTACCACAATCAGTTCCTTGGATCTGGGCAATATGCAAGTAATACCTGGCGGCCCACATCAGCTATTCTTCGGGTAGAAGATGCAAAACATCCGGCAACAAAAAAAATAGCAAAAACCTTCAGGTCAGCACCCAACGAATGGTACCGTTGGTCTAACGATCTACGCAAGAATAAGGATATAAAGATTCTTGTATCCATTGACTCAACAAGTTTTCCATTGGGCACAGGCCCTAAGCCGCATGAAATATGGCATAGAGGCTATTATCCTGTAGTATGGACAAACACCCACTATAAAATGGTGTATGTAAATATGGGCCATAACGAAATGGATTATGAAAATAAAACCAATAAACAACTCTCATCGTCATTCGGTAGTGAAGAACAAAATAAACTGATCCTTAATTGTTTGCTATGGCTTGGTGGTAAAAATAAATAAATGCTGAAAATTTCAATAAGCGAAAAGAGAGCAAAAATAATCAATCATGAAAAAGGGGCTTTTCTTCACCATTCACTCTGTTGCGGGGTTATTATCCGGAATTTTTATTTTGCTGATGTCATTGTCTGGTGCGGCCCTGGTTTTTCATGAAGAGCTGGACAGTTTACAATATCCTGCTATAACAGTGTTAAGTAATGACAGCATTTTATCACCCGGCAACTGTTTTGATAGCCTGCAAAAACACTACCCACATGCACAAATAAGCAGCTGCCATATTGCCGAAAATAAAACACAATCTTTTATTTTTTCCGTTTACGATTCTTCTTACAAGAACGGAGCCGCAAGTATGCAGGTTTTTCTTCATCCACAAACAGGAGAAGTTTTACAAACACGGGGAGGTGGTAAAGACATAACCCATAATTTTATGAGTTGGCTATCTGCTTTTCATAATTCTTTTCATTTACAAAAGAAAGGAGAATGGCTGCTGGGATTTTTTGGGGTAGTATTCCTGATCAGTATTATTACGGGAATTATCATGTACCGGAAAAAAATGCTGCCGGTTATTTTATGTAAAAGAACAGTATTTAGAAAAGCGAACCTGCACCAGCTCATCGGCGTGTATGCCCTGTTGTTTAATTTAATGATTGGCATTACAGGCGTATGGATGCAGCGTTATGTTTTTAAAAAAGAATTTTATGCAGCACAAAAAACATACACACCTATTTTAAAACCATCACCACCATTGTTTTTTAAACTGGACAGCGCATTAGGGGCGGCCAAGGAAAAACATCCGGATTTTACGGGCTATGTAATTTATTTTGCACAAAGTAAGCGGGGTAAAACAGCTGTTTATGGAAGCAGAAAAACCAATTCGTTCATACACTCCAAAAAGTTCGCGGATGTTATATTTTTAGATAGTGCAGGAAATATAGCGAAGACCGCTTTTGTAAACGAAATAGATGCCGATAGCCGCTACGATATCATCAACTCTCAAATCCATTTTGGAAAATATGGGGGGCTCCTGGTAAAAATTATTTACTGCCTGTTTGGATTAACGGGCGCGGCTCTTGGCATTACCGGATTTATATTGTGGCTAACGGGTAGAAGGTGCAACAGAAAAAATCAGTTCAATATCAATCAATAATAAAAGGAAGATTTACAGCAGCATAAGCCGGCTTCTTTAATTGTTGGCGTAAGCTTTTAAATGTTTCAAACGGCCCCTTGAACGAGAAAAGATTGGTTAGCCAGTCAGGAACAGACCCTTCCGGATCTACACGTAATATATATTCTACTTTAACCAGGTTTTTGTTAAGCGGAACAATAGTCCACCGGCCGTTTGATCGGTTAAGACGGATGATATTTGATTTAACCGGCACCATACCGGCAATAGTAAGCGCATCAACGGTAACGACCCTGGTTCGCGAATCCTGGTTAACAGTAAGATGCGAAACAAAATCACGGTTCGACGTGGGCCACGGAAAATTTATCTCTGCATAATAATAAAGGTCGGAAGGAGAAACCTTTTTTACAATAGAGAAATTTTTCGTATTGTACTGCCATTGGTCGGAAGTGTTGATATCCAGTATAACCGCAACCAATTGGCTGGGTGTGGCCGCCAGTTCACACTCAACTTTAATAATATTTACTTTTGAATCAGCTACTTTTTTAGAGAAGATCTTAATACCGTCTTTATCGGTCTTCAATTTCCAGTCACCTTCCGTATGGCCCACAAAAAAGGACAGTAACAGGATAATAAGAAAGGAGATATTTTTATACATGAACCACCGAATTATTTGTTGGAATAGCGAAAACAATAAGGTAACATGCAAAAATATAGCCAACCTATCCGGAGCTATGTTAAATTCTAATAATCAAAGGCCACGCCTTTCGGAAAAAAGGTTAAAATACCCCGGAAACGGGTATTAATACGCTTTTCAGCGAGGCCACTAGCACTTAAATTTGGCCAATAACAACAATAAACAACAAACTAAAACCGTTAGCTAAAAAAATACTAAAAAAATTAGTGTGTATAAGTAAAAACCACTACTTTTATGGCTCCATTAATTTTGACTCTTAAATTCTAAACACCATGAGTAATGTAGAAAAGCTGAAGGCGTTAAAGCTGACGATAGACAAGATAGACAAGGACTACGGTAAGGGCAGTGTAATGATGATGAACGAGAAAAGCCAGGACCCGATGGAGGTGATCTCTACCGGCTCAATTGGTCTTGATGCCGCACTGGGCGTAGGTGGCTTACCTAAAGGAAGGATTATTGAAATATACGGACCGGAATCATCCGGAAAAACCACCATCGCCATTCATGTTATTGCGGAGGCACAGAAAAAGGGGGGCATGTGTGCTATTATAGATGCAGAGCATGCGTTCGACAGCTCTTATGCCATGAAACTGGGTGTAGACGTTGATAACCTGCTCATATCCCAACCGGATTATGGTGAACAGGCATTAGAAATTGCCGACCGCCTGATCTTATCCGGAGCATTGGATGTGGTGGTAATAGATTCTGTTGCCGCACTGGTTCCAAAAAGCGAACTGGAGGGTGAAATGGGAGACAGTAAAATGGGCCTGCACGCAAGATTAATGAGTCAGGCCTTGCGTAAGTTGACAGCCACAATTAATAAAACCAATACGATCTGTATTTTCATTAACCAGCTGCGCGAAAAGATCGGTGTGATGTTTGGTAACCCAGAAGTAACTACTGGCGGAAACGCATTAAAATTCTATGCCTCGGTTCGATTGGATATCCGCAGGATGACACAGATCAAAGACGGAGATGCCGCTGTGGGTAACCACGTAAAAGTAAAAGTGGTAAAAAATAAAGTAGCCCCGCCGTTCCGTGCAGCAGAGTTTGATATCATTTTCGGTGAAGGCATCAGCAAAGTGGGAGAGATTGTAGATATGGGCGTGGAACTCGGTATCGTTCAGAAAAGCGGATCCTGGTTTAGTTATGAAAGTAACAAACTGGGCCAGGGCCGGGATTCGGTTAAGAACCTGTTACACGATAACCCCGAACTTGCCAATGAAATTGAAGCCAAAATCAGGGCCAAAATCAGCGAAGCAAAAGCAGTTGCTGAAGCATAAATTTTTTTTCGATGGGTTAGTTAGTAAGGCCACCTCTTCTAAAAAGGGGTGGTTTTTTATTTTCGAAACGAAAAAGATTCTACAGGAAACAAAAATAATACTGCTAAAATGACTTGGTATTTTTTCACCTAAATAGAAAATAACTAAAGTAAAATAGATAAAAATAGATAAAACCAGTCAATAAGGAAAAAAATACCTGAAATGAAAAGAACAATGGTCCCGGATTCATTCCTTACATTAGAACAATAATTATACGGCATTGCTCTATCCATTGATTAAAATAGCGGTTCGACTGGCACTGACAATTTTTTGTCGCAAAATCAAAATAACCAACCGCCAGCTGCTGAAAACACCGGGCCCATTATTAATAACGGCCAATCACCCAAACTCTTTTTTAGATGCCACAATCATCGGGGCCCTATTCGAAAGACCGGTACACTACCTGGCCCGGGGCGATGCTTTTAATAAACCCTGGCACAGACTGTTGCTGCGAATGTTGAACATGATTCCGGTTTACAGGCTAAGCGAGGGGAAGGAAAACCTTTCTTTGAATGAAGGTGCGTTTAAAAGAAGCAAAGAAATATTAGCGGCGAATGGCATCGTGTTAATCTTTATTGAGGGTATTTGCGTGCATACACACGAACTGCAACCATTTAAAAAAGGAGCCGGAAGAATTGCCCTTGACAGCAAAGAGAAATCCGGACTGCAGATCCTTCCGCTTGGTATGGCTTACAATTCGTTTGATCGTTTTGGAAAAACAATCAATATACATATTGGTGAACCACTGCCAGTAGGGTTGTTTTTTCCTTTTGAAGAAGAGGCAAAAAATATCAGGGAGTTCAATATGGTGCTACATAATGAAATAGAAAAAAATATTTATATACCCAGTGACGATGCAATACTCGGTATAAATAAAACACTACTCTGGCTTCCCGGAATAACGGGCTATGCATTACACCTTCTACTATATAGTGCAGTGAGAAAACTGATAAAAAAGAAAACGATAGGTACCGTGTTTTTTGATTCTGTTTTATTTGGCGCACTGCTGCTTTTATATCCACTTTACCTATTATTGATGGGGCTCTTATTGTGGCTTATACAAATCCCGATAATTCTTATCAGTATCATTTTAATTATTCATCCCCTCACCGCCTGGTGTGCGGTTCGCTGGAAAGCATAAACCTATATTAATACGGTAAATGCGGCACACCTACGGTTACCTTATCTTCATAAACGGTATCAATACACAAAACAATGTCATCAATTAAAATATTAGGGAAACGAAAAAAAATTGCGCTGGTGGCGCATGACCATAAAAAAGCTGACCTCCTCGAATGGGCTGTGCATAACAAGGCAGCATTGGCAAAACATGAATTGGTTGCCACGGGAACAACCGGAAAATTAATGGAGGAAGCACTTGACAGGCCGGTGAAAAAATTATTAAGCGGCCCCCTCGGCGGCGACCAGCAAATTGGTGCGATGATTGCGAACGGCGAAATAGATATGATGTTCTTTTTCTGGGATCCGATGGAGGCGCAGCCACACGATAGCGATGTAAAAGCATTGTTGCGCTTATGTGTGGCCTGGAATATTCCGATGGCCTGCGACAGGGCAACGGCAGACTTTATTATGACATCGCCCTTTATGCACGAAGCGTATGAATCTACCCTGCCCGATTACACAGATTATTTAAACAGGAAAGTGAAAGACAATGAATAATGTGGTATTGCGCCCATGGCAAAAACAAGATGCGCAGGAGCTGGCATTGGTAGCCAACAATAAAAATATCTGGAATAATGTGCGCGATGCATTGCCGAGCCCTTACACCGTAATGGATGCCCTGCAATGGATAGCGCACGTGAATGATCAAAATCCGGTTGTAAACTTCGCAATTGTCTGCAAAGGAAATATAGCAGGAAGCATAGGCTGTATAAAGAAACAGGACATATCAAGAAAAAATATTGAAATCGGATATTTTGTTGGTGAAAGATATTGGGGAAACGGAATCGCAACCGAGGCCGTGAAATTATTAGTCGATTTTATTGAAACACGGCTTGATGTGGTGAGAATAGAAGCACATGTATTTGAACAGAACAAATCGTCGATGAAAGTGTTACAGAAAAACGGGTTTCACCTGGAAGCAATCAGCCGGAGGGCTGCTATAAAAAACAATGAAGTAGTAGATGATTACATATGGGTTAAGCTGATCTGACGGCAGGCGAGCTTATTCTGGGGCAGGGTATGATTTTTTAATAGATAGATAAAACAGAAATTATGCTTTGGCAAGGAAGAAGAGAAAGCGGTAATGTAGAAGACCGGCGGGGAATAAGTGGTGGCGGCCTTGCCCTCGGTGGCGGGATCGGCTCCATTGTTATTGGCATCATATACCTGCTTCTGGGCGGAAACCCATCCGATGTGGTAAACCAGGTGTCGCAGCAGCAACAAACCCATTCTGCTGTACCAAGGAGTGCAGAAGAAGAAAAACTGGCTTCTTTCTCGAGAGTGGTATTGGCGGATACAGAAGATGTATGGGGAGAGATATTTAAAGAAAACGGCAAAACCTATAGCGAACCCAAATTGGTTTTATTCACCGAACAAACCCAATCGGGCTGCGGTTTTTCCAGCGCCGCTACCGGCCCGTTTTACTGCCCCACAGATCAAAAAGTATATATTGACCTTTCTTTTTTTAATGAGCTCAATACCCGCTTTCATGCACCCGGCGAATTTGCAATGGCGTATGTGATAGCACATGAAGTTGGCCACCATATTCAAAATTTGTCTGGCACGTTTGATAAGGCGGCACAACAAAGACAAAACCTCAGCGAGTCCGGGGCTAACAAGCTCTCTGTAAAAATGGAACTGCAGGCAGATTTTTATGCCGGGGTATGGGCCAACCGAAACCAGAAAATGAAAAACTTTTTACAAACCGGCGACCTTGAATCGGCATTGAATGCCGCGAATGCCATTGGAGACGACAGGCTGCAACAACAAAGCAAAGGTTACGTAGTTCCCGATGCGTTTACACACGGCACATCTCAACAAAGAATGTATTGGTTCAAAAAAGGATTTGAAACAGGAGACCTTAAACAGGGAAATACTTTTGCGGAGGTGCAATAATAAGTATAGATGCAGTATTTTTAATGTATTGATATAAGAGCCAGAATAAAACAACTTATTTCTGTCTTATCCCGGTGTTTGTAGCAAAAAAAAGAACAACCAAACCAAACTAAAGCATAAACCTACTGTATGAGAAAAATGACTATCCTGTTTGCAATGCTAATAAGTGTTGCAGCTTCTGCACAAGACACCCTTACTACCAAGGACATACAATCTGCGGCCAAGGTCCTCGACCTTTCATTTACACAAAAAGAAATAGACACCATGTATGATGGTGTAAAAGAAAACCTTGCTGGCTACAAACTCATGCACAAGCAATCGCTTAAAAACAGCGTACCGATGAGTTTGTGGCAGAGCCCGGTTCTGCCTGGCATGCACTTTAATGAAAAGCAGCTACCGGTGAAATGGAATATCCCGTCGAATGTACAAATGCCGGCAAACAAAAACGACCTTGCTTTTTATAACCTTCTTCAGCTTGCCTCGCTGATAAAAAACAAAAAAATCAGTTCGGTTGTATTGACGCAGTTTTTTATTGAGCGGATAAAAAAATATGGCGATACCCTGCAATGTGTAATATCCGTTACCGAAGACCTGGCCATGCAACAGGCGCAGGAAGCGGATGTTGAAATTGCCGGAGGAAAATACCGCGGCCCCTTACACGGGATCCCTTATGGATTAAAAGATTTATTTTCTGTAAAAGGAACCAAAACAACCTGGGGTGCTGCACCGTATAAAAATCAAACGATTGACGAAGATGCATTTGTTTACACACAGTTAAAAGAAGCAGGTGCTGTATTAATTGCGAAATTTACCCTGGGCGCATTGGCCATGGGTGATTATTGGTTCGGCGGCCGCACAAAAAATCCGTGGAATACAAGAACAGGATCATCGGGTTCTTCTGCAGGATCAACTTCTGCCACTGTTGCGGGGCTGGTGCCCTTTGCCATTGGTACGGAAACATGGGGGTCGATTGTATCACCCTCATCAACCTGTGGTGCAACCGGGTTAAGGCCAACCTTCGGAAGTATCAGCAGAAGCGGGGCGATGACACTAAGCTGGAGCCTTGATAAAGTGGGCCCTATTTGCCGTAGCGCGGAAGATGCGGCGGTTGTATTTAATTATATCCACGGAACCGATGGATATGATATGAGTGCCGTGAATAAACCCTTTAATTACAAATCGAATACAGATATTAAAAAACTGAAAGTAGCCTACGCAAAAAATTATTTTGACAAGATAACAGATACCAGCCGCAGCGAATGGAAAGTATTGGAAGCATATAAGAAAATGGGCGTTGAACTGATCCCGGTTAATTTTCCGGATAGCGGCGTTTATAATTTCAACATCATGGATATTGTGATCAGCGCGGAATGTGCGGCGGCTTTTGATGAATTTACGCGGAACAATATTGATGACGAGATGACACAACAGGGAAAATTTGACTGGCCCAATAGTTTTCGTGTTTCCCGGTTAATGTCGGCTGTGGAATATATTAATGCCAACAGGCACCGGTACCTGCTGATGCAGAAAGTAAACGAGGTAATGAATACAATCGATGTAATGATTTGTCCCACCAGGGGAAGCGGCAACCAGGGTGCTATCACTAATTTAACCGGTCATCCGGTAGTGTGTATGCCAACCGGTTTTGATAAACGTAATAATTTACCCACCAGCATTACACTGATAGGCAAATTGTATGATGAAGCTACCCTATTGTCGGCAGCCAAAGCATACCAGGATGTAACGGAATGGGACGAGATGCATCCCCCGAAGTTTAAATAATATTTTTTTGGTAAGAAATAAAAGGCTTCGATTATCGAAGCTTTTTATTTTTCCGGTCCTGCATGGTTTACGGCAGCAGCACAAATGGAAAAGATGCCATCACTACCGGAGTAAAAGGGAGTGACACAACGAAGGTGCCATGAAAACGAAAGCCGGCTAACAAACCAACCAGTTATTTCATAAATTGCAATTACATCCTTTAATCCCCAAAACATGAGAAAAATAGTAGTAAGTAGCCTGTTGGTTATGCT
Organism: Bacteroidota bacterium; assembly: GCA_025356235.1. GTDB lineage: Bacteria > Bacteroidota > Bacteroidia > Chitinophagales > Chitinophagaceae > Sediminibacterium. The sequence goes on along the minus strand of JANXUL010000249.1, from coordinate 6,163 downwards.
GGGAGTGTATCAACCGGTATTGGCACAAAAAAGTATAACGGGTTTTACAGACAAGACAGGCACAGACCAAAAACAACTGGAACAAAAATTTGACGCGCTGCTGAGTGCGCAAAGGATTGGGCAAACAATAAAAGAATTATCAGCCGTGCCACACCATGTGGGTTCGCCTGGCGGGAAAGCGGTAGCAGAAAATATTTTAGCCAAATACAAAAGTTGGGGATGGGATGCAAAAATTGAAACCTACCAGGTGTTGTTTCCTACACCCAAGACCCGGGTTTTGGAAATGACTTCGCCCACCATTTACAAAGCATTATTGAAAGAGCCTGCCCTGAAAGAAGACAGAACCTCAGACCAGCCGGCAGATCAATTACCCACTTACAATGCATGGAGCGCAGATGGTGATGTTACTGGCGAGGTTGTTTTTGTAAACTATGGTTTGCCCGAAGATTATGAAAAATTAGAAAGTCTCGGCATTAACGTGAAGGGAAAAATTGTAATAGCCAAATATGGACATAGCTGGAGGGGCATAAAACCGAAAGTTGCGCAGGAGCATGGTGCGATCGGCTGTATTATTTATTCTGACCCGAAAGACGACGGATTTGTGCAGGGAGATGTGTATCCGAAGGGGGCCTATAAAAACGAATATGGCGTACAGCGAGGATCTATTATGGATATGGTGATTTATCCTGGCGATCCATTAACGCCAAATATTGGTGCAACAGAAAATGCAAAACGCTTAGACCGTTTAGAGGCACCGAATTTATTAAAGATACCTGTGTTGCCTATCAGCTATCATGATGCCCAACCCTTATTGGAAGCATTGGATGGCCCTGTGGCACCGGATAGCTGGCGGGGAGGCCTGCCGTTTACATACCATGTTGGCCCGGGAAAAACGAAAGTGCACCTGAAAGTAGATTTTGATTGGAAATTACGCCCAGCGTATGATGTAATCGCCCGGATTAAAGGCTCGCAATTTCCAGATGAGTGGGTGATTCGCGGAAACCACCATGATGCATGGGTAAATGGCGCGAACGACCCAATAAGCGGACAGGCTGCATTACTGGAAGAGGCACAAGCCATAGGACAATTGGTAAAAACCGGATGGAAACCCAAACGTACCCTCGTTTACTGTGCCTGGGATGCAGAAGAACCGGGACTGATCGGCTCAACAGAATGGGTGGAAGACCATGCAGCCGAACTGCAACAGAAAGCCGTTGTATATATTAATTCGGATAGTAACGGAAGGGGGTTTTTAGGTGTGGAAGGATCACATGCATTAGAAACGCTGATAACAGAAATCAGTAAAGATGTGGAAGATCCGCAAACAAAAGTGAGTGTATTTGATAGGGCCAAAGCATCCAATACGATAGCGGCCTCTTCTGCAAAAGATAAAAAAGAGGCGATGGGTAAAACCACGATTACGGTAAATGCTATGGGCTCCGGATCTGATTATTCATCTTTTATCCAGCACCTTGGTATACCATCGCTTGATCTTGGTTTTGGCGGGGAGAACGAAGGTGGCGAGTACCATTCCATTTATGATTCGTATGATGATTACCAGCGTTTTAAAGATCCAACTTTTGAATATGGGGTTGCATTGTCAAAAACTGCCGGTCGTGCAGCATTGCGGATGGCCGATGCGGATGCTTTACCATTTGATTTCCGCAGCCTTTATAAAGCAGCCAACGGATACGTAAAAGACCTGATGAGTAAGACAGACCAGATGCGCGAAACCACCGCTACTGAAAATGAAATCATCCTAGCCAATACATATGCGCTGGCAAATGATCCCAAAGAAAAATTAAAAATACCGTCTGTAAAAACGGAAGTTCCATATATAGATTTTTCGCCTTTGCAAAACGCCTTGGCGGAACTGGAAAAAAGCACTAACCGCGCATCGGAAGTATGGAGTAAATCTATGGTGGACAATACCGACCATGCGGCCATGAACAAAGCATTGTACCGGGCCGAACAACAATTGCTGGCACCACAGGGCCTGCCACGCAGGAGCTGGTATAAACATACTTTATATGCGCCGGGATTTTATACCGGTTATGGTGTAAAAACCATTCCGGGTGTTCGTGAGGCAATTGAACAGCGCAACTGGAAAGAAGTAACCGAACAGGTGAATGTGGTATCGATAGCGATTTTGAACCTGGCTGTGTATTTACAAAAATTGTAACCCGACTGCCTGCTGAAAAGAAGGCGGGTGATAAAACGTTCTATATGAAAACGATGCTTGCCTTTGTAGTAACGCTATTGCTGTGTCAGCTTGTATTAGCGCAAGACCTGAACGCATATGAAAAGAAATTATTTATTAAAGGAAAGGATACATTGCGCTACCGCATTCTATATCCCGAAAAGTATAAAAAGCGAAAAGCCTATCCATTGGTTATGTTCCTGCACGGATCGGGAGAACGGGGCAGGGACAATGAAGCACAATTGATGCACGGGGGAGATTTGTTTATAAAAGAAAATATCCGGAAAAATTTTCCTGCAATTGTTATTTTTCCGCAATGCCCTTCAGATAGTACCTGGTCGCGATACAGAAGAGAAAAAAATAGCGAAGAAAGAATTTATCTTTCCAACGAAACGGCAACCGTTCCACAAAACCTGGTAAAACAATTAATGGATAGCTTAACGGGTAATGGGATAATTAATAACCGGCAGATTTATTTAGGCGGGCTGTCTTTGGGTGGTATGGGAACCTATGATATGCTGATACGTTACCCGGATTATTTTGCTGCGGCTTTCCCTATTTGCGGGGCTGCCAATATCCCCCTATTTTTAGACAATGCGCGGAACGTTCCGATATGGATATTTCATGGGGCACTGGATAATTCGGTATCACCCAAACCCGACCGTGAATTGTATATGGCTTTAATGACCAGGGGCATAAAAACAGTAACCTATACAGAATATCCCAAGGCGGCCCACAATAGTTGGGATTCTGCTTTTGCAGAACCAAAATTATTACCATGGTTGTTTTCAAATAAGAAAAAACAGACACAGAAAGATTAAAAACAACTAATAGTGCCAATGGGTTTGTCTGCTATTCTTCGCTAATTTGTTCTTAAATAATTCAGAGTGAAAAAGAACTTTCTTTTTGCAACGCTTACAGTAATCTTATTTGGCTGCGCATCGGTACGCAAAATAACGGGGGATGAAAAAATAACCATTAGTCAAATAAAAATGATTGGTGAATATGATGTTCCACATAACTTCCTTTTTAACAATACAACAGTAGGCGGGTTATCGGGGATTGATTATGATAGCAGCCAAGGGCTATATTACCTGATCTCCGATGACAGGTCTGCTATTAACGCCGCACGTTATTATACAGCAAAGATTTTTTTAAATGAGAAAAAGATAGACAGTGTTGTGTTTGTAAATGTAACTACACTGCTTGGGAAAAATGGGAAGCCCTATCCTAATTCAAAACAGGATCCTGTTCACACACCCGATCCAGAAGCATTACGTTACAATCCTGTTACCAATCAAATGATCTGGACAAGTGAAGGGGAAAGAATTGTAAAAGGAAAAGATATTGTATTAGAAAACCCGGCCATCATCCTAATAACACCCGACGGAAAATATATTGATACATTCCCATTACCTCAAAACCTGTTGATGCACGCTACCGAAAATGGCCCGAGACAAAACGGGGTATTGGAAGGAATGACCTTTGCTGATCATTTTAAAACCCTGTATGTAAACGTAGAAGAACCCATATATGAAGATGGGCCGCGTGCAGATGTAATAGAAAACAATGCATGGATACGGATATTTAAATTTGATGTGGCATCTAAAAAGAACATTGCACAATATGCGTACAAATTAGACCCGGTGGCGTATCCTGCCACACCTGCCGATGCTTTTAAAGTGAATGGTATCCCGGATATTTTATCAATAGGCAATCACCAATTATTGGTTTTGGAAAGATCTTTTTCAACGGGAAGGCTGCCCTGTACCATTAAAATATTTTTGACCGACCTTACTGGTGCAACAGATATAAAAAATATTACCTCACTAAAAGAAACACCGGCGGCCAGGCCGGTAACTAAAAAACTATTGTTAAACATGGATGCATTGGGTATTTATATAGATAATGTAGAAGGCATAACATTTGGTCCAACACTACCAAACGGCCACCGGACCCTGTTATTGGTTGCAGATAATAATTTTGCTGTTTTCGAAAAGACACAATTCTTTTTGTTTGAAATAATACCATAAGAAAACCTCGCTCAACCCCGGGTAAAAAAAATATGAAATACATTAATGGATTAATCATAGCTGGGGCCCTCTTCCTGTCATGCCACTCTAAAAACACCACGACTCCCCATATAGAAATAAAAACCAGCCAGGGCGATATAGAAATAGAACTTTACGCACAGCAGGCACCCAAAACAGTTGCCGCATTTTTATCTTATATAGATTCGGGGTACTATAACAACAGCAACTTTTACCGGGTACTGAACGACGAGAACCAACCCTCCAATGCACCCAAAACGGAATTGATACAAGGCGGCATTTGGAAAACAAAAAATAAAATAGCCACAGGCCTCCCTGGCATACCGCATGAAACCACGCAGCAAACAAAAATCCTGCATACGGATGGCGTACTATCCCTAGCACGAACAGCACCCGGTACCGCATCAACAGAATTTTTTATCTGTATCGGCAAGCAAGCCGGACTGGATTATGGCGGAGAAAATATTGCCGACAAGCAGGGCTATGCCACATTTGGCAAAGTGATAAAAGGAATGGAAGTAGTAAGAAAAATTTACCGCCAAAATGAAAGCGATCAATATTTCGACCCACCCGTAGCCATTTTTAACATTGTGCGTAGGTAGACTAAGTAGATATTGAGCACGCATTACTATCTGCTCACTGCGATCGGTAAATCCCCTTAACATATCCCTCACAAATATTTAGGATGCCATTATGACTAGCTGGCATATGGATTGAACTATCTATTACGTAAATAAAATTGTAAACACTTAAAACAGAAAACATGAAAAAGATGCAATGGTTATTAGGTGTTGTTATGAGTGTAATCATCCTGTGGGGCTGCGGAAGCGTAGCCTATGTGCAAAAGGACAATAATTTTGATATTAGTAAAGTAAGGTCGTATGCATGGGTTGACGGAACACAGAAAGATAAAAACAACACAGCTACCAAGACAAAAATAAATGACCTGACAGACAGGAAGATCCGGCAGAGTATAGATAAAAACCTACAGGCAAGCGGATGGAAAGAAGTGACCGATAACCCCGATGTGTTGCTGGTGTATGATGTAGATGTTCAGAAAGAAAACAGGAATGTTAGTAATCCTGTTTATTCTCAACCTACCACAAGATGGTTTTACAATCCATATAGTCGCAGGTATGTTTCGGTTTATTATCCGTCGGAATTTGTGGGGTATGATAACACAACCCAAACTGTAAAAGAAGGAACCCTTACCCTTACCATGCTTAACGCCGACACGGATAAGACTATCTGGCAGGGCTGGACAACCTCTGATGTAAACGGAAAGAATTTGAGTGATAGAGAAATAGACAATAACGTAAAAGCGATTATTAAGAAACTGGACAAATAGATATCGCTTTTTTATTTCACTGTGTGGGCCACCTGTTTGATATGCGGGTGGCCTTTTTGTTGTACCAAGAACGCATTCCAATAAAAGCGCTCCGCCAACCTCTGTCACTCTGTGTTAAAAAACATTACTAAAGCCCTTGTGGTGTTTTTTAACACAGAGTGACAGAGGCCCGTAGTCTTCCGTTAGCAAATAATAAAGACAAAAAACGAAGCAATAATTTTGGTCACAAGTGATAGGTATTTTGTCATATGTTTTATAAATTTTCAAATTGTTTCGGGGCTTTCCGTATTACAGCTAACGGACAGGGCTTTGCGAAGGTTGGAAAATAGAATTCCTTTAGCTCGCTTGGCCACTAAAGACTCGATTAGCGGAAGCCAAATTACTGAAGTTCAGTTGAAATCCCAAAGCCGATGGGCGATATTCGTCAGCCCAACTTTTGCAAAGCCGATGTTGAACTGAGGTGGAACAGTTACCTCAATCGAGCCTGTCGTGAAGTTAAAGGATTCGAAGCATTGCTTCAACGCTTTGAGCGTAACATTTCACTTTTGGGCCGTAGTAAAAGAA
>JANXUL010000222.1 GCA_025356235.1 Bacteroidota bacterium | reverse complement strand
AATACATTATTGGCAAAGCAGGCTTTACCCGGTTTGGTACCATACATTTCATGGATATATTCCGGTTCATCATTAATATTCATCACATCGGGTACAGATATCTGCATACGGTAAGCCATTTCGTACTGCGCAATACGCGATACGATTTCCGGGTCCTTGAATTCTTCATAAGTAAGCCTGTTGGCTTCATTAATCGCATCAATAGAAGCTTTGCGCAGGTCGCGGTCCATACCTGCCGGATCTTTAATAAACAAAACCGGGTCGCCCTCACTCCTGCATTGTACACCCTGGTAAACGGATGGCAGAAAACCACTGCCCCAAATACTTTTACCGGCATCAGGAAATTTACCACCCGATGTCAATACCACAAACCCGGGCAAATTATCATTCTCGCTGCCTAATCCGTAAGTAACCCATGAACCCATGCTGGGCCTGCCCAACCGTGGTGATCCGGTATGCATTAATAATTGTGCGGGGCCATGATTGAACTGATCTGTCTGCACCGCTTTTAAAAAACTTACCTCATCTGCAACCGTTGCAAAATGCGGCAGGTGATCCGATACCCATGCACCACTATCGCCTCTTTGTTTGAAATTTGCCTGTGGGCCCATCATTTTTGGAACACCGCGGATGAATGCAAATTTTTTACCTTCCAACAATGATTGCGGGCAATCCTGCCCATCTAATTTCATCAGGTCAGGTTTATAATCGAATAACTCCAGCTGCGATGGGGCACCTGCCATGTGCAGGTAAATAACCGACTTCGCTTTACCCGCAAAATGCGGCGCATGCGGCATTAATGGATTGGTACTGTTAAATAGCGTCGACCCATCTTTTGCACCCAACCAATTACAACCACCTAAAAAAGAACCCAATGCCATACCACCCATACCGGTAACACATTCCTGAAAGAAATGCCGCCGGGTGGTTTGCTGAAGCGCCTGCTCATTGGCTTCTTTTATAATACGGTTGTTATATTTACTCATGGTGATTAATTTTTGGTGATGAATTCATCAGTATTCATCATGGCTGCTGCAACTACAATCAAAGCAGCGGTTTCAGGGTGCTGGTTTTCTTTTTTATTGCCAGTTATTTCACACATTTTTCCGCTGTCATTACGAAACTGTTTTAATGCAGCAGCATATAATTTTTCAAACACATTTCTTTTTTCATTACTAATGGAATGATACATGGCTAACTCATATCCTTTACTGATCTGCTTGCCTGGATCTTTTCCTGCAAGCGACTGGATATGCCATGCAAAATGTTGCGCCGCTTCAATATAAACCGAATCATTCAATGTGGTTAGTGCCTGTAAAGGCGTATTGGTTCTTATCCTGCGTGCCGTACATACTTCCCTGCTGGTACCATCAAACGTGATCATAGATGGATAGGGTGCCGAACGTTTCCAATAAGTGTACAATGCCCTTCGGTATTGATCGGTACTATCATTCTTTTTCCAATAGGCTCCATTCCATGGCGACATCCATATACCATCGGGCTGAAAAGGCATAACACCGGGGCCATACATTTTTTCGCTGAGTAACCCGCTTACGCACAATGCCTGGTCACGTATCTGCTCAGCCGACAATCTTACGCGCGGGCCCCTTGCATAAAATTTATTATAGGGGTCCTTTATTACGGCATCCTTATCCATTTTTGAATCCTGGCGATAAGTTGCACTCATCACTATTTCTTTCATCAGTTTTTTCAGGTTCCATTGGTAATCTGTCATGAGTTTCCACGCTAAATGATCCAGCAATTCACGGTGCGTTGGCGGAATACCTTGTGTGCCCATATCTTCCAGTGTTTCGGCTATGCCCTGGCCGAAGAACTGTTCCCATATCCGATTAACGATCGTGCGTGATGTGAGTGGATTTTTTTTATCCGTCAACCACATCGCCATACCTAAGCGGTTGCGGGGTGCATTGGCAGGAAGCCGGCCCAATGATGCGGGAACATCCGCTATTACTTCTTTACCTTTTACTAACCAGTTTCCCCTTTCGAAAACATTGGTTTGACGAAAAAGTTCTTTTGGATTATCCATCATCACGGGCGTAGTGGTAACCTGTGAGGGAGATAGTAATTCTTCAAAATGTTTGTACGCACTGTCATAACCCGGCAAGCCCTTACCGGGAAAAGGATTGGTAAAGAAGAACCAGTCGAATTGCATTCCGGTTTCTTCAGGCGTTTTCAATTGTGGGTTGGTGTAGGTAAAATATAAATGATGTATGCCGTTGGTGGATGGAATAGTCAACTTCGCTATTTTCCATCCACCTTTTGTTTCAGCTACTTTCAAACGGCTTATGACTGTCCCGTCGGGTTTGTCAAGATGTATCAACCATTCCCCACCGGGCTTCCAGCTTATGTAACGATAGTAGAGTTGTGTGTGGCCGGTAAGATCAACATTTTTAATTCTCGATATGGCTTTGTTACGAAGCACCAGCCACTTGGTATCGGTAAGGGCGCTATTGGTAAGTTCATCTGCGGCTATTGAATTAATGGCGGGCTCACCCGTTTTTACAAACATGCTCAATTCTTTCTCACGATTGGGTGTATTATTATGAAGCCACTGTTTCACTTCAACATATTTTATACTATCCTGTTTATGAAATTCTCGGAGTACCGGATATTCGGCGTAAGTATCCTCATCCCTTGTATTATTAAAGAAGGCCATGAACTTATAATATTCCTCATGCCGAAAAGGATCATACGGATGGCTATGGCATTGCACGCAGGCAAAAGTGGTACCCATTAATGCTTCCCAGGTAGTATTCACACGGTCTATTACGGCAGCGGTGCGGAATTCTTCGTTATCGGTTCCGCCTTCGTCA
>JANXUL010000213.1 GCA_025356235.1 Bacteroidota bacterium | reverse complement strand
TCACGATTCACCACTCACTACTCACGCGAAATAATAGAATCCTATAACAGCGTTTGAACTTTAACAGCATATCAGACGTATATAAATCGTAACTTATTAAAAAAATAACTTGGCTGTACTTAAAACGATAGGAAGGGTAATTGTTTTTCTTCTTTTCTGCACAAATGTGATTTCGCAGAGCTATCTGGAATTTATAGAGAATAAAGGCCAGTGGGACCAGAAGATCAAATTCAAAGGCGATTTATCAATAGGGTCATTTGCTTTGCAGGCAACTGGTTACCGGGTGTTATTGCATAATAAGGATGACCTTAACCGCATTGGTGAACTGGCACACGGGCATACTCTGGGAAGTAACGAACCAAAAATCAATTCAGCCAATAAATTAAACAAACTGCATGCTGCGAGTGATGTACTCTCATCAGATGCAGGTTCGTCATTTACACTTCGTTCTCATGTATATGAAATGCGTTTTCTGAACAGTAATAAAAATCCATTGATCATTCCCGACAAGGCATTGGATACCCGCACCAATTATTTTATTGGTAATGATTCTTCCAAATGGGCAAGTAATTGCAGAACCTTTTATGGCATTACGTATAAAAATGTATACCCGGATATTGATGTCCGCTACTACACTGCCAATGGGGTATTAAAATATGATTTCATTATTAACCCTGGTGGCGATGTAAACAATATTGCCATGTATTTTGATGGTGTGGAAGGTTTGAAAGTAAGGGAAGGTGCCCTGCACATAAAAACGTCTGTGGATGAGGTAACAGAAATGTCGCCATACACTTATCAGCTCGTTAATAATACCCGGCAGGAAATACCCTGCAGTTTTGATGTGAAAGGGAATATTGTACGCTTTGCATTAACAGGTAATTATTCCAAAACTTCAACGTTAGTAATTGACCCCTCCCTGATATTCTCAACGTTTACCGGAAGTTCGGCAGATAACTGGGCTTATACCGCAACGTATGATGGTAAAGGAAATTTTTATGGAGGAGGTATCGCATTCAATAGCGGAGGTAGTTTCCCAACAAGCAATGGTGCTTTTCAGCAAACTTTTCAGGGAGGTAATAATATAACCGGTGAGCAGTCCGGAGGATTTGATATTGCCATCATGAAATTTGATCCTACCGGCAGCAACAGAATTTATGCAACGTACCTGGGAGGCTCTGGAAATGAGCAACCCCATAGTATGGTGGTTGATGCAGCCGGTAACCTTATCATAGCAGGAAGAACAGCTTCACTCAATTATCCTACAAAAGGGGCATTAAAAACATATGGGCCATTAGGCGGACTATGGGATATGGTTATTACCAAACTAAATGCCACCGGATCAGCACTCATTGCCTCGGTAAAAATTGGTGGCAAAGCAGATGATGGTGTAAACATACAAGGTAAATATGCTGTACCCGGTCCGGCATCCATTGACAGGAATTATGGAGATGATGCACGTAGCGAAGTAATCATAGATGGTGCCGGCAATATTTATATGGCTTCCTGTACACAGTCAACTGATTTTCCTGTTACAGCTGTGTCTGCACAAAAAACAGTGGCGGGTGATCCCTCCAAGGGCAGGGTGCAGGATGCTGTGGTACTGAAATTAACGCCTGACCTATCCTCGGTATTGTTCAGCGTTATCATTGGCGGACAGGGTGATGATGCTGCATTTGTTTTAGCCATTAATCCTGCAAATAACCACATATTTGTTGCTGGTGCAACGGCCAGTTCAGATTTTCCCGGTAATAAAACAGGTGTAAAGTACCCTGCTTTTCAGGGAGGTATCTGTGATGGTTTTGTGGTTGAAATGGACAATGATGGAACATTTATAAGAGACGGGTTCTTTGGAACACCGGCCATAGATATTATTTACGGTATCCAATTCGATAAATTTGGGATGCTTTATATTTCAGGAACCACTACCGGCTCATGGCCCATACTGAATGCCAGGTTTAACCAGCCGGGCGGTAAACAATTCATTGCGAAAATAAAGCCCGATTTATCAGATTTTGTGTATTCAACTGTTTTTGGGTCGGGCTCATCAAACCCTAATATATCGCCTACCGCTTTCCTGGTTGACCGTTGTGAAAATGTATATGTGTCTGGCTGGGGCGGAGGCATCGATGTGCAGGATGGCTTCCCCAATAGTGGTACCAATGGCTTGTCTGTGACATCCGACGCTTATCAAAAAACAACGGATAATGCAGATTTTTACTTTTTCGTGCTGGAAAAAAATGCACAATCTCAATTATACGGAAGTTATTTTGGTCAGGCGGGTGGTTTTGGTGAGCATGTGGATGGGGGTACCAGCCGATTCGACCGGAACGGCGTTATCTATCAATCCATTTGTGCCAACTGCGGTGCGCCTAAACCGCAATTTCCTACTACACCCGGCGCATGGTCCTCAACAAATAATGCAACAGATTGTAACCTGGCAGCAATCAAAATAGCATTTAACCTTGCAGGGGTTGGAGCCGGTATTCAGGCCAGTATCAATGGGGTTGTGAGGGATACGGCAGGTTGTGTGCCATTGGCGGCTGTATTTACCGATACACTTGCGATGGGCAAAAAGTATATATGGGATTTTAATGACGGAAGCCCTGCTGTTACCACTACCAATCCTACCATATCTCACACCTTTAATACGATTGGTTTGTATCGGGTGATGTTGGTGTCAATAGATTCAAGTACCTGCAATATTTCTGATACGGCTTATGTAACCATGCGTGTAAGAAATGATGAAGCCGCCCTTAGTTTTTTCAGTGCGAAACTACCACCATGCACCTCACTTGCCTACCAGTTTACCAATACCTCTACAGCAATCAAACCTTTTACCGGCAGTAGTTTTCGGTGGGATTTTGGTGATGGTAATTCGCAACTGGCAGGCACAGGCTCTGTAACACATAGCTATGCTTCCGCAGGTACCTATGACGTTAAGCTGGTGTTGATCGATACGAATTATTGCAATGAACCCGACAGTATTATTAAACAGATACGGATCGCCACTAATGTAAAAGCGCAGTTTGTAACACCACCATTTGGTTGTGTACCCTATACGGCTGCTTTTACCAATACTTCTTCGGGTGGCCTCTCGTTTATATGGGATTTTGGTGATGGCACTACTTCTACGGTTATTAATCCTACTCATTTATACAATAATGTGGGGGTGTATAATGTAAGGCTGATTGCTTTTGACAGTGTTACCTGTAATAAAATAGATACATCTGCTGTTTTTCCGGTTACTGTTAGTCCTAACCCAAGTTCAGGCTTCAACTATACACCACAACCTACCTTGCCCAATACTGCGGTTACTTTCCTAAACTCAGCCATTGGCGGAACAAGGTATAAATGGTTATTTGGTGATGGAGATACTTTATTCACTATCAGGCCCGATACTATGGTACAACATTTGTACCGTGCATCTGGTACATTCAATGCATGCCTGGTAACTTATAATAATTCCGGTTGTACAGATACTAGCTGCCAGTCGCTTTCAATAACCATTGTAGATGGACTGGATGTAGCGAGCGCCTTTTCACCAAATGGTGATGGGGTGAATGATAAAATATTTGTGCGTGGGTATGGCATCAGTAAAATGACGTGGAACATTTATAACCGTTGGGGAACTTTGGTCTATTCCGGAACAAACCCTGCGGAAGGATGGGATGGAACTTACAATGGAAAACTGCAACCGCAGGAAGTTTACCATTATACTTTGGTAGCAGAATTCAGCAGCAAAGAAAGAGCGATTAAGAAAGGGGATATTACATTACTCAGATAAAGAAGATGATGAACTGTATCAGAAAAATAATAGGCATATTGCTGCTTACCATACCGATGGGTTATGGCTATGCACAAGACCTGCATTTTTCGCAGTATTTCAATAGTCCCTTATTGGTTAACCCTGCGAATACAGGATTTAATCCTGATTATGATTACAGGTTGGGTGGTAATTATCGAACTGAATCGACCAATGTGGGAAACCCATATAAAACCATGAGCCTTTGGGGCGATACGAAATTATTTGCCAACCGTTTTGAAAATGGATGGGTAGGGGTTGGTGCTTCTTTATTCCGCGATCAGGCGGGGCCAGGCAGCCTCACCAATACCAGTGGGTTTGCATCGGTTGCCTATCACCAGCTATTGGGTTATAACAGTTTATTGAGTGGCGGATTCGGCCTGGGTTTTTCCAGTAAACGGATAGATATATCAAAACTTAGTTTTGATAACCAGTGGAACGGAAAGTTTTTTGATGCGAGTATTCCTTCCAATGAACCTTTTGCCTATAGCCAGACCTCTTATTTTGATCTGCAGATGGGGTTGAATTATGCTTATTTTGCTTCAGAAAATTTATATTTCAATGCCGGTGTAAGTGTGATGCACATAAATATGCCCCGTGAAAGTTTTTTTGATCCCACTGTTTCAGATAGCCGCATACAAAGACGCTATACCGCCTTTATCAACAGCAATATCAAAGTGCAGAATCTTTGGATCGTGAACCCGAATCTATATGTAAGTAAAATGGGCAATGCCTGGGAAACCGTAATTGGTTTCAATGCAAACAGGGATCTTAGCGGTGATGGGCTGCAGCAATTGATCTTAGGCTTGTATTACCGTAACAAAGATGCGGTGATACCCATGATTGGTTACCAGGTAAATGATATGCGGATTACCGTTAATTATGATGCTACCGTTTCTCAACTCGGCAGTTTTAATGGTACCCGCGGTGCGTATGAATTATCTATTGTAAAAAGCGGGGTTTTCCCATCAAGTGCCGGCCGGGGGGTGAAATGTCCTACGGTGCGGTTCTGATAATTTTGGAATTGGAAAATCTTGAAATTGAATTTAGGGTTTGTCTTTTCTAATCTCAAAATTTTCCAATCTTAAAACCTGTCTGTAATAGCAGGTTCCCAAATCCTATATACCTGAAATATCATCCCCATCACTCCTGATAGTAAAATCTTCTTCTTTAAAATATTTACGGTATCTATCGTTCACCTCTTTGGATTGCTTTGTACCATTGATATACAATTCACCGCTTTTGATCTCTATTTTATACCCCTTCTTTTTATTGATCAACCCATCTTTTTCAAGGGTTCCTGTAAATTCTTTTAATAAAGTCAATTCTTTCCGGGCCTTTTCTATGCCTATTCTTGCGCCGGCTAAACCCTGTTCTACGCTTCTCTTAATTTGTTCCATATCTAAGTGCGAACTGAGCTTCGCCTCTTTCAGTTCTTCTTTTGCGCGGGCGATTTCTTTTTCTATTTTTTTCATGTCAACTTCCCGCAAGGATACTTCGGCTTCATGCAGGGCTTTATCTACTTCAGCCCTTGTTTTTTCCCAATTCACTTCTTTCAAAGAAGCGGCAACCTCTTTACTGATTTTTTCAAAGTCAATCTTTTTAATTTCTTCCATGGCCAGTTTCATCTCCTTGTCCATTTTACTGAAATCAATTTTTATGTTTTTATCCATATCCAGCATAGCCCTGTCCAGGTCTTTCATCGCCTGGTCCAGATCACCTATTTTGTAGTCTTTTTTATCGTATGATTTTTTACGGGGAACGGTAGTGTCTTCATCATACCGGATCAGGTACGGCTTAACGGGCAGGGTAGAGCCTGTGGTTTGCCAGGCAGAGAAGAGTAAAGCAGCAAAAGCCAGTCCGGCAAATGCATACCATTTAGACTGATTAGTTTTCATAATAGTTTGGGTACTTAGTTAAACGAATGATTTCGTAGTAAATATACGAGTATATTCGTACATTGTTGGAAATAAGGATATTTTTTTATTATTTTAACAAATAATATCCTGCAGAGGTGTTTTTAGGTAATCCGTATAATTCTAATCAATCCTGCCGCTTAATTTTTATCTTGCGGGTTACCAATTGCCTGATATGAAATATTTGCCTTTAAACCCTACGATTTTTATTAATAACCGTAAACGGTTTGTAAAAGAAATGCTGCCTAACAGTATTGCCATTTTCGTGAGCAATGATGAATGGCCTGCAAATGGTGATGCTCTTCATTCATTCAGGCAGAATACAGACTTGTTCTGGCTGAGCGGGATTAACCAGGAAGATTCAATGGTGATCCTGTTCCCTGATAACCCCGATCCCAAATACAGGGAAGTGCTGGTACTGGTACGCCCCAATGAATTAAAAGAAAAATGGGATGGCAAAAGGCTCCGTGCCCCGGAAGCTTCTGCCGTTTCGGGTATAGCAACCATTGTTTGGTTGGATGCCATAGAAGCCCCCCTGCAAACATGGATACACCTTGCCGATCATCTTTATTTAGATACCAATGAGAACGACCGTAAAGCCTCACCTATACGCACCAGGGAATACCGTTTTGTAGATGAAATGAAAGCGGCGTATCCTTTACACTCTTTCCAGCGTGCAGCCAGGATCATGAAACAACTGCGCAGCATTAAAAGCAAGGAAGAAATTGAAGTGGTTCAAAAAGCAATTGATATTACGGAAGTTGCCTTCTGGCGGCTATTGCAGTTTATCAAACCGGGTGTAACGGAATATGAGATAGAAGCAGAAATCTTTCATAGCTTTTTATCCCAGCGTTCCGCTGGTCCTGCTTACGGAAGCATTATTGCCAGCGGTAACAATGCAAGAACCCTGCACTATGTTTCAAACAATGCTATCTGCGAAGACGGTGAAATGGTATTGATGGATTTTGGTGCCGAATACGGTAACTACTGTGCCGACCTTACCCGAACGGTTCCCGTAAATGGTAAATTCAGCAAAAGGCAGAAGATAGTCTATAACGCCTGTTTACATTTGCACAACTATGCGAAAAGTATCCTTAAACCAGGAATATCTATTGTAGATTATACAGATAAGGTAGGTGAAGAAGCAACGAAAGAGTTTTTAAAAATCGGGTTGTTGCATAAATCTGACCTGAAGAACGAAGACAAAGAGAACCGCGCTTACCGGAAATATTTATACCATGGTATTTCGCATCACCTCGGTATTGATGTACATGACCTGGGAACAAGAACCGAACCCGTAAAAGCCGGTATGTTATTTACCATCGAACCAGGTATTTATATTGAGGAAGAAAAAATGGGGGTGCGTATTGAAAATAATTTCTGGATCACAAAGAAGGGTAATATTGATTTAATGAAAAATATCCCGATTACAACAGATGAGATTGAAGCTTTGATGAAACGGAAATAATTCATAGACCATGGCCCATAGTCCATGGTTAATTCATAAATAATACCATGAACTATGTACCATGGTCTATCATCCAGCCGCATGAAACAGATACCGAATATATTTACCCTCTTTAACCTCCTTTTTGGTTGCCTCGCTATCGTGTGCATTATGCAAACCGGGTTAACGCTTTCTGCCGATGCCAGTGGGGATAATGTAATTATGATACCGGAAAAAATAAGTCTCGCCAGTCTTTTTATAGCCCTGGCAGCAGGGATAGATTTTTTAGATGGGTTTGTTGCCCGGTTATTAAAAGTGCCTTCGGAAATGGGTAAACAGTTAGACTCATTAGCTGATGCCGTAAGTTTTGGTGTAGCACCCGGATTAATCGCCTACCAGTTTCTTCGGTTAAGTTATGCCCAGCAACCGGATGGATTAGACATTAACATGCTTTGGTTATTACCCGCCTTTATCATTCCCTGCGCTGGGGCGTACCGGCTGGCAAGGTTTAATATCGATCCCGGCCAGAGCCATGGTTTTAAAGGGGTTCCCATTCCCGCCGCCGGTTTGTTATTTGCTTCTTTTCCATTGATTTACTGGTATTCGGATAATATACGGATTATTGAGTTGCTGCTGAATAAATGGTTTTGGTATGCCGCCATACTCATCATTAGCTACCTGATGGTATCCAGGTTACCCATGATGGCACTCAAGTTCACACAGTTTACAATAAAGAAAGGGATACCTTTTTTAATACTCGCACTTGTTGCCCTCACAAGTGGGTTAAGTTTTGGCTGGCTGGCGGTACCGGTTACATTTATTGCTTACGTAATTCTATCTTTGTCAATTAAACAAAAAGAATCATGACCTATAATGTTCAGATCAAAGTAATGCCGTTGAAAGACCTGTTGGATCCACAAGGTAAAGCTGTATTGGGTGGTTTGCAGAATTTGGGATTGGGCGCCATATCCGATGTAAGGGTAGGCAAACACATTACCTTGCAAATTGAAGCCGGTAGCGAAACAGAAGCCAAACAACTGGCAGAAGATGCCAGTAAAAAACTACTCGCCAACCCGGTTATGGAATTTTATGAAATTGAAATGATCAACTAATCAATTAAAAATTACGAATTAAGAATTAGCAACCATTTTAATTTTCAATTCGTAATTTTTAATTCCTAATTTTTTAATTCTTGCTCTACCTCGTTCCCACACCCCTCGGTAATTTAAAAGACATTACGCTCCGCTCATTGGAAGTGTTGCAGCAGGTAGATGTAATATTGTGTGAGGATACCCGAACTTCTTCCAAATTGCTGAATCATTACCATATTCAGAAACCTCTCTCTCCATATCACCAGCACAATGAACATAAGATTGTGGCGCATATTGTTGACCAGCTCCGCTCAGGAAAAACCATGGCTTTGATTACCGATGCCGGCACACCGGGCATTTCAGACCCTGCTTTTTTATTGGTAAGGGAATGCATTAAACACGATGTAAAAATAGAATGCCTGCCGGGGGCCGCTGCTTTTGTACCAGCTCTTGTAAATAGTGGCATACCTGCAAACCGTTTTGTATTTGAAGGATTTCTGCCGCTTAAAAAAGGCCGCCAGACATTGATGCAGCAGCTGGCTACCGAGGAAAGAACAATGATTTTCTATGAAAGTCCCATGCGTTTGGTAAAAACACTTGAATCGTTTATAACCTGGTTCGGCAGTGAGCGACAGTGTTGCGTAAGTCGGGAGCTGACCAAACTATTCGAGGAAAACAAAAGAGGCAGCCTTACTGAAGTGTGTAATCATTTCAACAATAAAACGGTTAAAGGTGAAATTGTAATAGTGGTTGCAGGCAAGGGATAGCTGGCATAAGTCTTGTTTTAATCCTATAAAACATGACTATGAAAAATATAGCTGCCAGCTTACTCATATTCTTCTGCATCATCACAGGAGCCTGCACTGCCCAACCCAAATCCATACCCCCCGAAGTTCTTACTGCTTTCAAAATGAAATATCCTGCGATAACAAATGTGAAGTGGGTACAGGAGACAAACAGTTATGCAGCAAATTTTTATGTGTACGGGCAGCCTTGTAATATAAAATACAACAGGAAAGGCGAGTGGCTCGAACAAACGAAAAAACTGAGTTTTGGCGACCTGCGCGATAATGTAAAGAATGGGTTCAGTCAAAGCAAATTTGGCTCATGGTATGCACAGGAGGTTAATACCATAGAGGAAAAAGACAAAGAAGTACAATACCGGATATTGATCCGCAATGCAGAAAAGCAGAAAAAGTATATTTACTTTGATTCAAAAGGCCAATTTAAAAAAGAAGTTTTAACAATGTAACGTTAAGATAAAATAGTAGTTCCCCCGGATGCCGGTATACACCATGTGTAGCCGGCATTACTTTTTTTTAACATGTAAAGTGAAAATTTCACCATTAATCATTTTAGATACTTTTTATAATTCTAATTTCCTGAAATTTACCACTTTAAACCCCCATTGTATAATGAGAAAATATTTAAATGAATGGTTCCTGTTGGTTGCCATTTTCCCCCTTTCATTCGCGCATGCACAGCCCGATCGTTGGCAGCAGCATATCAAATACAATATCAATGTCAGCATGAATGTTGTCACCAACCGTTTTATCGGAACGGAAAAACTAGAATACACCAATAATTCGCCGGATACATTGAGTAAGGTATATTTTCATTTGTACTGGAATGCATTTCAACCCGGCAGCAGTATGGATGTGCGGAGTATTGAACTGGGCAAAACAAGGATCGCAGAACCCAAAAAGGATAGTGATGGACTGGATTGGGATGCAAGGGTAAAAGACCGTATCAGTAAATTAACACCCGAAGAGATTGGCTACCA
>JANXUL010000181.1 GCA_025356235.1 Bacteroidota bacterium | reverse complement strand
CCGGTAAGGGAACTGGAAGGATTGGCACAGCATAAAGGTTTTTTTTCGGAACCATTCGATACGAATGTCCTTATCAAGGAAAATGGCTTGAATTTTATAGTGGATGTAGAGAATGGCCAGAAAACAGGCTACTTTCTTGATCAGCAGGATAACCGGCGGGCCATTCAACATATTGTAAAAGATGCAGAAGTATTGGGCGTATTTACCTATACAGGTACTTTCGAAATACATGCTGCTCATTATGGTGCTAAGTCAGTTTTAGGTTTGGATATTTCAGAGAATGCGGTGGCACAGGCCAATAAAAATGCAGCATTAAACGGACTACAAAATATTTGCCGGTTTGAAGCGATGAATGCATTTGATGTTTTAAAACAATGGGGCAAAGATGGCCGGCAGTATGATGTGGTAATGCTTGACCCGCCTGCTTTTACCAAGAGCCGTGAAAATATTCAGAAAGCATTGACTGGCTATAAAGAAATCAACCTCCGCGGTATGAAGCTGCTAAAAAATGGTGGCTTCCTGGTAACATCAAGTTGTACTAACCTGGTATCACCTGAACAGTTCCTGCAAACCATTGATGCAGCAGCTAAAGATGCACGTAAAAAAATAAGGCAGGTGACCTTTCAACAGCAGGCAAGCGACCACCCGATCATTTGGGGAATGGAGAATACAAATTATTTGAAATTTTTAATTGTAGAGGTAACCGATAGGTAATTACTAATTAATATTCAGTTATCACACCTTACTTGACAACCTGGAATTTTCCCGATTCAATAATACGTCCGTCTTTATCACGGAGCTGGTAAATGTAAAGTCCGCGGAAATAATTATCATCCAGATTGATGGTAATTTTTGGTTCGGTTATCCTTGACTCACTCATTTTTCTACCAAGGAAATTATATACCTGAAGTGTATAGTTTTTATCAATCGTCTTTTCAAAAGTAAAATTGATATAACTAGTTGCCGGGTTGGGATAAAAATGCGTGAATTTAACAGAGTCATCCAAGAAGGCATGCGAATAATTATCTGCAACATAACTGTTGAGGGCAAACGTACAAACCAGTAAAAAGGCTAAGTAAAGTTTCCGCATGATAGTATTATCACTTTAAAAATACCCAAACTATCCGGTTTTGTCAAATAAAGGATATGGATTTTAACAAAACAGGTTTATGGGACTTGCTGAAAGCGGCATTTGTTAATGAACGCAAGCTGAATGGTTGAGTTGGTGAATGGGCCAGGATGAATAAATTCGGACTTGTGGCCTAACTCAACATTGCCCATTTATCCTATCAGTTCAATCCCTCCAATGTTTTCTGGATAGCGGTGAAATCAGGTAGGTCGCCTGGGGTTGGGCAAATTTCGGCGTAACGTACCACGCCTTCTTTATCAATCACAAAAGCAGCTCTTTTACTTACACCCTGCAATTCAAAGGCAGGAAAAATATCATACAAAACATCAAATGCTTTGGAAGCCTCTTTATTAAAATCACTCAGCAATGGGAAATTAAGATTTTGATCAGCTTTGTATTTATCCAAAGTAAATAAAGAATCTACTGACAGGCCAAATACCTGCGCATTGGTATTATTGTAGATACCAATATTATCCCTTACGTTACACAATTCTGCAGTGCATGTGCCAGTAAATGCAAACGGGAAAAATAATAATACCACGTTTTTTCCTCGTTGATCGGTTAAGGATACTTTCTGCTTCTCGGTATTAAATAAAGTAAAATCTGGGGCTTGTTGTCCGGCTAAGATGCTCATACTGTTTTTTTAATTGCTGCAAAATTAATGGAATGTGATTTATTATCACAAAGAAGCAAAGAAAATTAAATGCTCATCTCGGGTACAAAATCCGGTACGTTTAACTTCCCAGCAGTTTTAGCTATGATCTCCTCTACAGTTACGCCGGGTGCCCTTTCTTTCAATAAAAAACCATCCTCCGTAATATCCAGTAAGGCTAATTCGGTTACTATTTTTTTTACGCATTTTACACCGGTTAGCGGTAAACTGCATTGCGGCAACAACTTACTCTCTCCTTTCGGATTGGTATGCATCATAGCTACAATAATATTTTTGGCACTTGCTACCAGGTCCATCGCACCACCCATTCCTTTGACCATTTTCCCGGGTATTTTCCAGTTGGCTATATCGCCTTTCTCACTTACTTCCATGGCACCCAAAACGGTTAGGTCAATTTTCCCGGCACGGATCATTCCAAAACTTTCGGCACTGTCAAAAAAAGCACCCCCGGGTATCAGGGTTACCGTTTCTTTTCCTGCATTGATAAGGTCGGCATCTACATTTGCTTCAACAGGGTAAGGCCCCATTCCTA
The DNA here is from genome assembly GCA_025356235.1 of Bacteroidota bacterium. Lineage (GTDB taxonomy): Bacteria > Bacteroidota > Bacteroidia > Chitinophagales > Chitinophagaceae > Sediminibacterium. The sequence goes on along the minus strand of JANXUL010000181.1, from coordinate 3,838 downwards.
AAATACCATTCTCACTTTGAAAAATAACGGTCATTCCTTCCGGAATAAAATTAGCGACCAATGTAGGGATACCGATACCCAGATTTACATACATCCCATCTTTCATTTCTTGTGCGATGCGTTTGGCAATGCCGTATTTATCGAGGGCCATATTGTTATTTTTATATTCCTGATGATTACTCGTGAATGGTGAGTGAAATTTGATACGCACACCTCACAATTTCACTGTTTTTCGTTCTATTCTTTTCTCATATCCACTTCCCTGAAAAATCCTGTGCACATATACCCCTGCTACATGTATATCATCGGGATCCAGTTCACCGGGTTGTACAAGTTCTTCTACTTCAGCTATCGTTATATCACCGGCTTTGGCCATGGATGTTGAAAAATTACGGGTAGTTTTTCTGAAAACCAGGTTACCTAATGTATCCCCTTTCCATGCCTTTACAATAGCAAAATTTGCATGGAGTGCATGTTCCATCAAATACATTTTTCCATTGAATTCCCTTGTTTCTTTTCCATTGGCTATCTCTGTTCCATAACCGGCTGGTGTAAAAAAAGCGGGGATACCCATAGCCGCCATTTGTATACGGGTAGCTAATGTGCCTTGGGGGATAAGGTCTACTTCCAGTTCGCCACTCAACAATTGTCGTTCAAACTCCACGTTCTCGCCAACATAACTGCTCATCATTTTCCTGATCTGTTTTGTTTCCAGCAATAAGCCTAAACCAAACCCATCTACCCCGGCATTATTTGAAATACAGGTTAGATTTTTTATCCCTTTCTTTACAAGGGCAGCAATTATATTTTCAGGGATACCATTCAATCCAAAACCACCAAGCATAATTGTTGTACCATCTTGTATGTCGTGAATAGCGGCATCGGCATTGGTATAAACTTTGTTCATAAGGCAATCATTAACCATACAAATGTACTGATTGCTTATTTAGACTGACCGGGGTATTTATTGAACAGGTTATTTCTTATTCTGTTTGAAGAAGTTTCTACGGAGTCTATCAAGACTTTAAATTCTGCGGGATGCGATTCGTAATATTTATAACTGGCATAAAACTGGTTCCTTGTTATTCCATGTATGGCAAAGACCTGTTCGTACAAACGGATATTTTCGTTCTTGTTTTTTAGCGTAGAGTCTTTAACAGTCTCGCGTATGTACCATTCATCCGCTTTTAACATGTCCCACATAATTACTTTCATCGTATCAAGTGGTAATATCTTTTTTTTATCACCCGCCAACTGGCAACCCATTAAACCCAGAGATATAAAAATGATAGCGGATAAAAATATTTTCATCGCAATTCCTGTTTGTAACGAGATGCATTAATAATATCAAGGTCGCTCAATAATTCAACGGCTTTTATTTTTTGCTCACCAGGCGCTTTTTTGAATATCCCTATTAGCTCCTGCACTTTTCCCTGCATAAAGAATTCCACGATCATGGTATTCGCATTTTCTTTTTTGAAAGCACTAAGCTGTGTCAGGCTTTGTAATACATTAACCCTGGCTTCCGGCTCAGCATCGTACATTTTATCAAGTCCCGAGCGATAGTATGAATAAATCACATCATGCATAATATTGTACCGGTTATTGATCACATTTTCATTTAGCCAATACCGGTTACGCGATCCATCAAATACCCGCCAACCGCTGATGTTCTTACCTTCGGGTGCATTATTTACAATGTTCTGTGCTTTACGGTAATACACATCGCCACCTTTGGGTGCAAATGAATCGTAGTCCAGCCCGATAATCATATAAGCATAATAAGCAAAGACGGCTGTAAGATTGGATGCGGCCGCATCTGTTCCCTGTACCCTGTTTTCATTAAATTCTACAGGCTGGAATTCTGCATATTTAAATGAAACATCTGCATCAATAAAATTAACAAGCGCCGTATTGTAGGTAGCATTAAATACAGGCCTTGCAGCTTGTATAGATAGTGTTGCTTTATACACGTTGGCTTCAAGCGCGGTTTCAATATTTAGTATGAAACTGCATTCAATCTTTTCATTTGCCTGAAACTGGTCATTGGTCCATTTACGGTTATTGAGTAGATTATTCAGTTCTGTTTGGAGTGTTGTAAATATTTTCTTATCCACAGAAGAACTTACCCTTGATGCCACCACGCTAACCCTTGCCTGCAATTCCTGCGAAGAAACTGAGTTAAGCAACATAAAAAATACCGTAACTGCTAAAATAAATTTATTCCGCATGTATCTGTTGTACTATATATGAAACAATATCTTTTGCAACCCCTTGTTTTGATTTTAATGCAATCTCAGTTGATTTACCTGACCTGTCAAAAATAGTCACCTTATTGGTATCTGCACCAAACCCTGCCCCTTTTGTGCGCAAAGAATTCAGTATGATACAGTCTGCATTTTTCGATTGTAATTTAGCCAATGCATTTTCTTCTTCGTTATTCGTTTCTAAGGCGAACCCCGCCACAAACTGGCCTTTCTTTTTCTTTTGACCGATATATTGCAGGATATCTTTTGTTTTAGTTAATAATAAGTCAAGTGTACCTGATTTCTTTTTAATTTTTTCATCGGCCACCTCTACCGGTGTATAATCGGCAACAGCTGCCGACATAACTGCAATATCAGACGTATCAAATGCCACATCGCAGGTTGTAAACATCTCTGCTGCCGAAACCACTTTTATCACCTGTATGCCTTTATAAACGATCTGCTGGTGTGTTGGGCCTGTTATCAATACTACATCCGCACCCTGCAGGTATAATTCTTCTGCCAGTGCAAACCCCATTTTACCCGATGAATGATTACCGATAAACCGAACAGGATCAATAGCCTCATAAGTAGGACCTGCAGTAACCATGGCTTTTTTGCCTGTTAATTCATGTGTCCTGAAAAAGTGTTCTGTCAGATAGGTAACGATATCTTCCGGCTCTGCCATCCTTCCTTCCCCAAACAAACCACTGGCCAGTTCGCCTTTTTCAACACTAATAATTTTATTGCCATATTCTTTAAGCAACGAAATATTTTTCTGTGTAGCTACATGGTGCCACATATCTTCATCCATAGCAGGCGCCACGGCAACAGGACAGGTTGCAGAAAGATAAACAGCCAGTAAAAGATTATCGCATAAGCCATGCGCCATTTTAGCCAATGTGTTACAACTGAGCGGGGCAATAAGAAACACATCAGCCCATCGGCCCAACATCACATGGTTCGCCCATTCGTTACCTTCAACCAGATCAATGATCACATTATTTTTAGAAAGCGTAGATAATACCAATGGCGATACAAATTCTTTCGCGGCGGGGGTCATGATTACTTTTACTTCGGCACCGCTTTTTATCAGCAGGCGCACTAACAAAATAGATTTGTAAGCAGCAATGCTTCCTGTGATGCCGATTAATATTTTTTTTCCTGCGAGCATATTTGTGAATGGTGAGTGGTGAATTGTGAATGAATATGGAGGTAGCTGTGAGAAATTACTCAATACTGACTACTCACCACTCACAATCATCCCTCAAAATAACAAAAAACGACAGTTATTCACTGTCGTTTCGTTATCATTTGAGAAAGATTTAGCTTATCTGAACAGATCACTGTCGTTATTCCTTCTATGGTACACTTTGTCTTCCATAAATTCCTGGGTGGCAAGGATAGCGGGGTTAGGCATTTTTTCGTAGGCCCTTGATATTTCAATTTGTTCTTTGTTCTCGTGAATTTCTTCGAGGCTGTCTGTATGGCTGGCAAATTCTTCCAGTTTGTTATGCAGTTCTTCCCTTAATGAAATATTAATCTGGTTAGCCCTTCTTGCAATAATAGCAATAGACTCATACAGGTTCCCT
>JANXUL010000041.1 GCA_025356235.1 Bacteroidota bacterium | reverse complement strand
AAATAACTAAATAGCAGGCAATCCTTTTCATCTGTATTTATTCAATTTAAAATGTAACCGTTAAAAATAATCTGTGACACATAAAAGCTATACAGGTTTAGCTGTATAAAATCTATTATGAATTGTAAATTATCGCTGGCTAAAGAAACTGACAATATGAAAAATAATCTGCCTCTGGTTATTAAAAGTACCCATGCAACTTTTGTACAAAGGGTAGTATCCTTTTCCCTTAACAACATAGCAGACAATTTACAAATACATTTTCACAGGAATTTATCATCGCTATCAGCTACAAGTCTACTCCGATATTCAGCAGCGCAGCACATTAATTTCCTATTTATTTACGCAATCGTTCCCGGCAACAATACCCTGTAATCCGCGGTAGAAAAAGGTTTTATAGATTTGTCATTTTCGGAGCAAAAGCAATGACATACTCAAAAACAAGTCCGCTTTGCCACTTTTTAAGCCCCACACAAGCAGCTTACGGAAATAGTGTATTTTTAGCCCGGAAGTCTGTTAGGCTTCCAGAAGCCACAAACCGTTTATAATGAAGTTCGAAGCTGTAACCATAAAAGATATTGCCAAAGCACTCGGACTATCTACTTCAACCGTTTCGCGGGCATTGCGCGATAGTTATGAGATAAGTCCTGAAACCAAAAAGCTGGTGTTAGCATACGCTGAAAAAATCAGTTACCGGCCCAACCCTATTGCACTGAGTTTGAAAGAAAAGCGGAGTCGGTCCATCGGCATCATCGTTTGCGAGATAGCCAATAGTTTTTTTTCCCAGATTATTAACGGGATCGAATCCATTGCTTATAATAATGATTATAATGTAATTATTGCACAAAGCCATGAATCGTATGACCGTGAAGTGATAAACGTTCAGTACCTCGCTTCGAGGTCCATTGATGGTTTGCTGGTTTCTGTTTCGTCGGAAACCCAGGACCTGAAACATTTAAAAAACCTGCACGACAGGGGTTTCCCGATTGTTTTTTTTGACAGGATTGTAGATGAGATGGATACACACAAAGTAATCGTTGATAATTTTAAAGGTGCTTATGATGCTACTGAGCACCTGATTAAAAGTGGGTATCAGCATATAGCCAATATTGCAGGATCTGAATACCTGTCAATCACAAAAGAACGGATAAACGGTTATCAACAGGCGTTAGCAGATAATCATATGCCTTTAAACCCTTCATATGTGCAATATTGCCTGCATGGTGGCATGGTATATGAAGAAGTAGAAAATTCCCTGAACCAGTTATTGAAACTGAAGAAGAAGCCCGATGCGATTTTAGGATGTGCCGATAAGCTCACCACCAATTGCCTTAGGTATTTTAAGAAAAGAAAAATAAAAGTACCGGATGATATTGCATTGGTTGGCTTCTCCAATCTTGATCTTACAGATCTGTTGTCACCTTCTTTAACCGTAGTAAGGCAGCCGGCATTTGAAATGGGACAGATAGCTACCGATCTGCTGATACAGCTGATAGAAAGTAAACGCCCCGTTAAAGATTTTGAGAAACGGGTTTTACCCCCGCAGTTATTTATCCGGGAATCTTCGGTGAAGCAAAAATAAAATCAGATAATCTTCAAGCGCGAAGCGTGAGTAGTGAATTGTGAGTAGGCAAATACGCCTGCAAGATACTCACCACTCACTACTCATAATTCACACCACCTTCACCGCCTGCCTGGCCAGTAATTTCCAGCCGCTTTTTTCTTTTTCCCATACCAACAGCACTTTCAATTTTATCGTGGCGGGTTTACCGCCATCATTGGTGGTGGCATTTAACAGGTGACGAACGATAGCAATATTATGAGAAAGGGTAATGGTTTGTTCAGACAGGTCAATCGTTACAAAATCTGATTTACCGCTGGCGATGTTTTCTACAAATTCATTTTTACTTTCTATTTTACCGCTTGAGTGGCCGTAACTAAGGCTGTCTGCAGCAGCATTATTCAATGCGGCCCTGTCGCCATCAATCATGGCTTTTCGTAATTTCTCTACAGCATCCGAAACCTTCTGCTGATCTTTGGATTGGGCAACAGCTGAAAATGAAATGAAGGATATGATCCCTAACAGGTACAGGTATTTCATGGTAAACATTTTTATGAAAGACTAATATAGGATATCCAAATAGTTTTTGAAACGATAAGTACGCAAACGTTATCGGCATTCATCCAAATTACTGCACTTTAATACTGTTTGTTGAAGGGGGTTTCACTCAGGATATGATATGCCATAATTTTTACGATCCGGCCGCCAGCCCCGGAGGATATTACCAGTAGTCATCTTCTTTGCCTCTTTATCTGATAACTGATGCGACCAGCTTACTCTTGCGGAAGTATTAGCACCCGGACCTTCATTTTTGTATTCTGCATAGCGGGCTGTTTTTTCATTTTCCGGGTTCTTCCAGTTATCCCATCCCTGTGGGATAATATGATCCCCGACAATACATTCCATATATGTAACACTGGCATAGGGCCGCCATGGGCGGCCAAGGGTTGCTTTGTGAATACTTGTATCTGCTGTAAGCATACATTTTTTAAACACATATCCGAATGCATTTTCTTTTGGGGTAGATGCAGCAGTAACATGCGAATTTTTTTTGCTGTGGATCTGACATCTTTCAAACAAAACCGTGGCAGCACCAAAAATAAAATCGGTCGACCCTTCTACATAACAATTCAGGTAGTATTGTCGGCTCTTCTCATCACTGGCAAATAGGGTATCCTGGAAACCAATAATACGGCAATTGATAAAACGGGCCCTATCGCCCAGAACCCTTATCGCAACAGCCTGGCCCGCTGTTGTACCGGCATTGTTTTCAAACGTAATATTCTCGGCACTAAAATCATCTGCCTTCATATAAAAAGTTTGCGAATTCATTGTATTGATCACAGAACCATCCGAGGCTGTTTTACCGGTATGGTCATCGCAGGTAAGAATGGTCGTATGCTTATCTTCACCTTTCAGCGTAACAAAATTTTTGGTTGAGTCGAGATGAAGTTTCTCTTTATAAATTCCTTTCTTAATATAGATCACCACTTTTTTCCGGTTATTCGGGGGCACAGCATCGAAGGCCTGTTGCACGGTTGTGAAATTACCGGTGCCATCTTTTGATACTGTGATGAAACGGGTTTGTGCCCATGCCATAAAAGTTACCGCCAGGGCCATTACCATACAAAGTAGTTTTTTCATTGCTTGTTTTTTATTGAAGGGGTTCTACCCTAAACCAATCTATGTCTGCAAAACCTGAATCATTTGTTTGGGTTGTACGTGTGCAGAATAGGCCCACTTTGGCCCCTATCCACCTGCTTACTTCTGCCTGGAACAGATCATCAATATCTGTAAAAATCTGTCCGTCAATGCTGTAACTGAACCTGCTTTTTCGATAAGAGAACAACGAAGAAAAAGAGGAAGTGCCTTATCTTTTTAAATCCGTTTTTTATTGAAAATTCATTACTCAATCCATTTCAACCATCGCTTTAATAACGCCTGATGCCGGATCTGAAAATGTGGCAAAGGTTGTTGCCAGGTTTTCAAACCGTATCCGGTGTGTAATAAAAGTTGTGGGAGTAATCAATCCATGTTTGATACTCTTGATCACATGGTTAAAATCATCCTTTGTTGCATTCCTGCTACTCATGAGGGTGGCTTCGCGTTTGTGAAATTCAGGGTGGTTAAAACTAATATCACCTTTCTGTAAACCAATCAATACATATCTCGCTCCATGCGCCATATATTGAAAAGCTTGGTTGATTGCTTTGCTGTTTCCAGAACAGTCAATCACCACAGTTGCCATATCATTATTTGTAATAGCCGTTAATTGCTGCAGCACATCGGCATCCATGGCATGTATTGTATGTTGGATATTCAATTGTTTCTGGCAAAAAGATAAACGCTCTTTATTTACATCCATCGCAATTACCTGTGCACCGGCTATCGCAGCAAAAGCCATAGTGGCCAAGCCGATAGGGCCGGCACCTATCACCAGTACAAATTCACCCGGTTGAACACCTGCACGCCGTATGCCATGTGCACCAATTGCCAGTGGTTCTACCAGCGCCAGTTCATCTAAGCTTAATCCTTCTCCATGTACCAGCGAATAAGACGGCACAGAAAGATATTCACTCATCCCACCATTCACATGTACACCCAATACATTCATCGTTACACAACAATTGGGTGTATGGTTACGACAGGCAATACAATGCCCGCAATTGAAATATGGGATGATGGTTACTTTTTCTCCTTGTTGAAAACTTTCTGCATCACTGGTTTCAATAATTTCCCCTGCAAGTTCGTGCCCTAAAATTCTTGGATAAGTGAAGAAAGGCTGTGTGCCTTCATATGCATGAATGTCAGTTCCGCAGATACCTATGCGTTTTATTCTGAGCAGGGTATCCCCTCTTAACAATTCCGGAACAGTTGCTTCGCTATAAGCAAGTTCATGCGGTTCCAAACAGGTTAATACTTTCATGATAGCTATTCTCCTTTAAAAGTGAATTATAATATTGTCAGTATCATCGAAAGGTACGAACCAATCAGAAGTTATTTTTAAACTCAATGGCCGGCATTGTCTTTTATTATCCATACGCTATATGTTTTTATCAAAAAAACTATCCGGATAAAACAAAAAGTGACAAAAGCTATCTGATTATTTTATTGGTTTATCATGATAACCGGCTATTCATAATACATAAGGCTGCCTTGCAAAAAGCAGCCTTAATCGATTCTATAATAAATAAGCTTAGTAACCAGGGTTCTGTGTAAAGTTAATATTGGCATCCCTTGTCGGTTGCGGTATTGGCATCAGTTCTGATTTACCCGTTACAAAACCGGTTGCAAATCTTGAAAGGGCTGTTGTATTAATTGCAGCACTTAACCATACAACCTTTGTAGTGCCTGCCGGAGTTGTTGTTGGGGCTATTTTATAAAATGAATTGACCCATAAACCACCACTGATGGTATTATCATCAGCAGTGCCGGTAGTTTTATAATACATCGCAATCGGCAAAGTATTGTAAGGGGCAGACAAAGTTGACATAGCTAATAAATTGGCTTTAGTTGCAGCAATTTTTGTAGCCAGTAAGTTCCATCGGATCAGGTCGAATTTCCGTACACCTTCACCACCCAGTTCCAGGGATCTTTCTTTTACAACTGCATCGAAGAATGTTGCTTTACTTGAAGTTGCAGGCAGGTCAACCGTTGCATCAACAGCTGTTAACGATTTACC
>JANXUL010000039.1 GCA_025356235.1 Bacteroidota bacterium | reverse complement strand
TGGTGAGTAAGATCCCGATGAAGAAGATCAATCCACGCGAAGTAGTGCAGCTGGCAAGGGGCTTACAACAGATCGATATCATTAAGAAAGCCTGCGAAACTGCAGCTAATCCCTACATACAAAGATTAGCAGATACTTTGAACGGCTGTCATCTGATGGTTGAGAAGATCCTTAACGAGATCAGTGATGCGCCACCGGTTGCTGCCAATAAAGGCGGTACGATCAAAGAAGGGGTTCACGCAGAGCTTGATCAATTAAGAAATATTGCCACGGGCGGAAAAGAATACCTGGTGGGTATCCAACAACGCGAAGCGGAAAAAACAGGGATCTCTTCTCTGAAGATCAGTTTTAATAATGTGTTTGGGTATTATCTGGAAGTAACCCATTCACATAAACACAAAGTGCCTGCCGAATGGATACGCAAGCAGACTTTGGTGAATGCCGAGAGATACATCACACCTGAATTAAAAGAATACGAAGAGAAGATCACAGGCGCAGAAGATAAAATAATGGCGATAGAACTGGGGCTCTATGATAAACTATTATTGGCGTTGCAGGATTATATTGCGCCTATACAGGTAAATGGGAATATACTGGCTACGATGGACTGCCTGCTTTGTTTTGCAGAAAATGCCATCCAGTTTAATTATAAAAAACCCGAACTGCATGAAGGATTTGAACTGGAACTAAAAGAAAGCCGTCACCCGGTAATTGAAAGGAACCTTCCTGTGGGGGAAGCGTATGTTTCCAATGACATCACCCTAAACCCATCCGATCAACAAGTTATTATTTTAACCGGACCAAATATGAGTGGTAAAAGTGCCATACTCCGGCAAACCGCACTTATTACATTAATGGCCCACATGGGCAGTTTTGTACCTGCAACAGCAGCGAGGGTTCCGTTAACAGATAAAATATTTACACGGGTTGGTGCCAGTGATAATTTAAGTGGCGGCGAATCTACTTTTATGGTAGAGATGAATGAAACAGCCAGTATCATCAACAATATCTCGCAACGAAGTTTGATTTTATTAGATGAGATCGGCCGGGGCACATCTACGTACGATGGCATTTCCATTGCCTGGAGTATTGTAGAATATTTACACGCCTCACTTGCCGCACCCAAAACTTTATTTGCCACACACTACCATGAACTGAATGAACTGGAAGAAAAATTACCCCGTGTACAAAATTTTCATGTAACCAATAAAGAGGTTGGCAATAAAATTATTTTTCTGCGTAAACTGGCCCGGGGTGGCAGTACGCATAGCTTTGGAATACATGTAGCCAAAATGGCCGGTATGCCGCCTTCTTTAATAGACAGGGCAAATGATATACTGAAACAATTAGAGGAGAAACATGTAGATGATAGTGTTGATGGCAGTTCTACGGGTAATGAAGTATCTACCATTCAGGCCGCTCTGAGCATGCCAACCGGCTCAAGCATTCCTGCTGCGCAGAATATTAAAAAACTTTCTGCCCCCAAAATGCAGCTATCTATTTTTGATGCCCATTCACAAACTTTTGAAGATATCCGTAAAATGTTAACCGAGATGGATATTAACCGCCTCACACCTGTTGAAGCTTTGATGAAGTTGAATGAGATAAAGGGACTGTTGAAATAATTGTAATTATTAATCATCTTTTAAAAATCAATCGCTATAACATACCTGCCGCGTTCATAAATTTTCTTTTCGCAACCAAACACATCATAAAGTACCCACCTTATTAATCAATACCATGAACCAAAGAATAGCCCATGTTGCGATTGTTGTAAAAGATTACGATGAAGCCATTGCCTTTTACACTGAAAAATTACATTTCACTTTAGTGGAAGACACCACTTTAAGTGATACCAAACGCTGGGTAATGGTGGCACCGCAAGGATCCGATGGCTGCACTATTTTATTGGCCAGAGCGGCAAATGATGAACAGATAAGCCGTATAGGCAACCAGACAGGAGGGCGCGTTTTTATGTTTTTATATACCGACGATTTTTGGCGTGACTATCATGCTTATACAGCCAACAATATCAATTTTGTTCGCCTACCCGTGGAAGAACCCTACGGAACTGTAGCAGTTTTTGAAGATCTGTATGGCAATCTGTGGGATTTGATTGGACCTCACAAATAGGTTACCCACTTAAAAAATACAAGCAGTGTGCATTTATTTCCCCATAATGCATCCAACATCTCCATACGTACACTTTAAAAGAAGAAGTTAAATTTATGGTATAATTATTTCTAATGATTATTAAACCTTAATCTAAAATAATCAGCCATGAACAATTTATTTGTAACAACCAGTAAAAAAGCAGCTGCAAAGATTGTATTGTTTGTTTCAGCAATGCTTATGTCTTTTGTAACATTTGCACAAGACGAAAAGAAAGTAGATGTGAATATCAACACCAAAGGTGACGGAGGTTTTTTAAATAATCCTATCGTTTGGGTAATAGGTGTTGCTGTCTTCATCCTGTTGCTGGTAGCCA
>JANXUL010000032.1 GCA_025356235.1 Bacteroidota bacterium | reverse complement strand
CACACCACCCCAGCCGGCTTCAAAAGCGCGTAGTACATTTATTTTTTTATCAGTAGGAGGGGCACTGGCCAACCAGAATGGGTTGGGAGATTTTATGCCAAGAAAGTTTGAACTGATGTCTGCCATAAAATATTTTTTTTCACGCAAAGGTGCCAAGACGCAAAGTTTTTATAATTTGTTTACAATTCTGTGAATACCTTCTTTTATGAGATTTACATTAAAATTTACAAGTATGCCTAATTTACAACCTGTCAACTTCAAATAGGTTTGCACCTGCTTGTAATGAACAGGAGCAAGTACCTCTATCGATTTTAATTCAACCACTACTTTATTTTCAATAATTATATCTGCCCGAAAACCTGCTTCCATTTTTATTTCTTCGTGAATAAGTGGTATTGGATGTTGCCTGTTAAATAGCAATCCTGTTTTCCCTAATTCATAACAAAATATTTTTTCATAAACAACCTCAAATAAACCTGGTCCATATTGTGTATGAATCTTAAAACAGATTTCTACTACAATTCTTGATATTTCGTTTTCTGTAAGCATTAATCAATTCTTTGCGCCTTGGCCCCTTAGCGGCTTTGCGTGAAATAAAAGAAAATCAAGTATCGCTTTCGCTCCATCCTTTCCGGCCTGCACTGCATCAACAACTTCTTTTCCACCATTCACACAATCGCCCCCTGCAAAAACACCTTTAATGTTTGTAGCGCAATGTTCATCTATGGATACTTTACCTTTTGAATGATTGATTTTGTTATTATTCACTAACCCTTCAAATGGTATCTGCCCCGCAGCCTTGATAACCATATCAACCGATAAACTGATTGTTTGATCGGTTTCTATTGGTGAGCGCCGTCCACTGGCATCAGGCTCTCCCAATTGAATCATAGTGCATATTAATGAAGACACATTCCCATTTATGCCGATCACTTCTTTGGGGGTTGCCAACCAAATTATTTCGCAACCGTCCAGTTTAGCTATGTTCAGTTCTTCTTCAGTGCACGGCATTTCTGCCTGCGTTCTTCGGTAAATAAGGGTTACTTCTTTAGCGCCCAATCTTTTGGCTTGTGTGGCTGCATCAATGGCCGTCATGCCCATCCCAATTACAGCTACTTTATCGCCAACAGGAATAGATGGGTAACCCTTGGTGCGGATATCGTAAATAAAACTAATTGCGTCAACCACGCCCACCAGTTCTTCTCCTTTAATATCCAACTGACGGGCAATGCCAACACCAAAACCCAAATACACTGCATCATAATTCTCCTGCAGGTCAATCAAAGAAATATTCTTACCCAGTTCCTGCTGGTATTTAATGTTTATTCCGCCAATACTTATAATATAATTTACTTCCGCTTCACAGAATTCAGGCGTTACTTTATAGGCTGCAATCCCGTATGTCATTAAGCCGCCGCCTTTGCATTCTTTTTCATAGATAGTCACATCAACACCTTCTCTTGACAACGAATGAGCGCAACTCAATCCTGCCGGGCCTGCACCAACGATGGCTACTTTTTTACCGGTTGACTGTTTTCTTTCAAATAATTGCCAGTTATTGGCGATAGCTTTTTCGGTTGCATACCGTTGCAGTTTGGCAATAGGAATAGCTTCTTCTTCCATTAGGTTAAATACACAGGCACCTTCGCATAATTTTTCAACCGGACAAACCTTACTGCATCCGCCACCCATGATATTGGCTGATAAGATGGTATGTGCAGAACCTTTTATATTTTCAGTAGTGATCTGCTTAATAAACTTGGGCACATTGATGCCGGTAGGGCAGCTCTTAGTGCAGGGGGCATCATAACAGAACAGGCAACGGTTAGCTTCCACCAATGCCGCACTATGTGTTTCGAACGGCGGATGGATATCGCTGAAATTCTGCTCGTATTGTTCGGTAGAGAGGCGATTATTGGATATTGACATTGTATTATTTTGAATGTTAAATGTTGAATTTTAAATGAAGAAACCATTCAACATTTAACATTCAACATGCAACATAATTTAAAGCTCAGTTATTTTACCATAGGTCTCCGGCCTTCTATCGCGGAAGAACTGCCATACGCTCCTTACTTCTTCAATCATATCCAGGTCAAAATCAGAGATTAATAATTCATCTTTATCTTCCGATGCCTGCGCAAAAATCTGTCCACGCGGGTCAACAAAATAAGAGCTGCCATAAAACTTACCGAGGTTCCATGGCTTTTCTTCGCCTACACGGTTAATACAACCCATAAAATAACCATTGGCGGCAGCATGTGCCGGCTGTTCCAGTTTCCATAAGTATTGACTTAAACCGGCAACCGTTGCAGAAGGGTTATAAACGATCTCAGCGCCATTCAAACCCAAACACCTGGCACCATCAGGAAAGTGGCGGTCATAACAAATATATATACCCACTTTTGCATACTTCGTTTGAAATACCGGGTAACCCAGGTTGCCGGGTTTGAAGAAAAATTTCTCCCAAAAACCACTGGTATGCGGGATATGGTTCTTACGGTATTTACCCAGATAGGTTCCATCGGCATCAATCACTGCCGCGGTATTATATAAAACACCGGCCTGCTCTTTTTCATATACCGGTACGATCATCACCATATTATATTTTTTGGCATACACCTGCATCCGTTCAATGGTAGGACCAGGAACTGTTTCGGCACTTTCATACCAGGCTTTATCCTGACCCGGGCAGAAATAGGGGGTATTAAAAATTTCCTGGAAGCAGAGTATTTGAACACCTTTTTTTCCCGCCTCTTCAATCAGCGGAATATGTTTCTGTACCATTGCTTCTTTAATTTCTTCAATGGTTCCTTCGCCTTCTGTTTTTGGCAAACTCATTTGTATTAAACCTGATCGTACTATTCGTGGCATGTGTCTTTTTTTAATGTTGAATTATGAGTTATGAATTATGAATTGGGGAAATACCGTTGTTTGGTTGTTAAAATGATACTATTTAAAATTCTTATAATTTCATCATATGATTTATTTAATTTATCAAATTCAAGTTGAGTAATGTATTCACTGTCTTTAAGGAGGTTGAGCCAATAGGAAGTTTCCCTGGCTTCTTTTACCGAAATACCAAGTTTATGAATAAAGTCTTTTTTAGATTCGCTTGCCACAGCTTCATGAATATTTGCTCCAATAGAAGTGCCGCTGCGCAAAATCTGTTTGGATAATACATATTCTTTCTTTTCGGAAATAAGTCTTTTATATATAGTAATAATTTCAAGTGAAAATGCATATGATTTTGAAACGATAATATTGTCTTTTGCTTCATTCATAATTCATAATTCAACATTCTAAATTATAGATGACACTTTGTTTCTTTTAATGAACTGCCCATATCCTTTAGAAACCAGGCATTCATTATTATTTATCACCACTTTCCCTCTCAACAAAACTGTCTTCACTTTCCCGGTCAGTTCCCATCCTTCATATCCGCTGTAATCAACATTCATATGATGCGTAGAGGCAGAAAGTATATGCTTCTCATTCGGATCAAACAATACAATATCCGCATCACTACCCACAGCTATGGTGCCTTTTTTAGGAAACATGCCGAATATCTTCGCCGCGTTGGTACTGGCTACTTCCACAAATTTATTCAAACTGATTTTTCCTTTGTCCACACCCTCACTGAATAATAATTCCATCCTGTTTTCAATGGCGGGATGGCCGTTGGGTATTTTTGAAAAATCATCTTTGCCCATTAATTTCTGCTCCCACATAAACGGGCAATGGTCTGTGGCTACCACATTTACCAACCCCTGGTTAATACCGGCCCATAAAGTGTCCTGGTCTTTTTTCTCACGAAGTGGTGGACTCATCACCCATTTGGCACCTTCAAAGTTATTCTCGTACAAAGAAGCATCCAGTATCAAATACTGGATACAGGTTTCTACAAAGAGTTTCTGGTTCCTTCTTGTAGCATTGCGTACCGCATTTAATGCACCTTCACAAGTTAAATGAACGATGTAGCCGGGGCAGCCGGTATAATTAGCCATATCAGCAAAACGCCCACTGGCTTCAGCTTCGGTTACTTCAGGTTGGGAGAGATAGTGATATAGGGGCGATAATTTTCCTTCCGCTTTGTGTTTGGCAATTAAATAATCGATCATATCGCCATTGGTAGCATGCACATTAATCAGACCACCATGTTTTTTTACTTCCTGCATCAGTCCGATCATCTGCCTGTCATCAATCATCAACGCACCCTTATATGCCATAAATGTTTTGAAAGAAGTAATGCCTTCTTTCTCTATCATTTCCTGAATCTCTTTTTTTGTATCCCCGTTAAAATCCGTTACAGCCATGTGAAAGCTGTAATCGCTGATACAATTTCCATCAGATCGTCCTTTCCATTCTTCGAGAGCGGCGCGTAAAGAATTTCCCTGTTTTTGTAAAATAAAATCAATTACCATGGTTGTGCCTCCGTGTAAGGCAGCGCGTGTACCGGTTTCATAATTATCGCTTGAATAGGTACCCATAAAAGGCATGTCCAAATGCACATGTGGATCAATACCACCGGGCATTACTATTTTTCCGCTTGCATTAATGGTCGTATCCGCTTTTACCGATAAGTTTTTACCGATCGCGGTTATAACCTCACCCTCGATGAATACATCAGCTATATAATCATCTGTTGCAGTAACTATCCTTCCATTTTTAATTAAAACACTCATGTTTTTTTATTTTGAATGTTAAATGTTGAATGTTAAATGGAATACAGTGATTCAACATTTAAAATTCAACATTCAACATAATTATTTTATCGTTTCTTCATCAAAGACCAATAAACAAATCCACTTACACCAAATCCCACAAACCAGGCATAATTATATAAATGCGCTATCCATGCAGGAATGGTATCTGCTCCCATTATTTTTATCGTTATTAAAAAACCGGGCACATTGGGTAAGATACCGATGAGTAAAGCAATAATGGCAGAATTATTAAATCCTTTTGAGAAACCATAGATGCCTGTATGACTATACAAATCAGTTACAACCAATTGTTGTTTACGGATAAAATAATAATCAACGATCATAATTCCACCCACCGGTCCTAATAAACTTGAGTAGCCTACCAGCCAGGTAAAAATATAGCCACTGGGATCAGCGATTAATTTCCACGGGAAGATGAGGATACCAATAATACCTGTTATATAGCCCCCCAACCTGAAATTAATTTTAGTAGGGAACAGGTTGGCAAAATCATTAGCCGGGCTCACAATATTTGCCGCAATATTCGTAGCGAGTGTTGAGATAGCAACAGCAATCATAGCCAGGCTCACCAATAATTTACTATCAAATTTTCCCGCCAGAACCAATGGGTCCCAAATAGTGATTCCATATATTATTGTCGTTGCAGAAGTAACCACTACACCAATAAAAGAAAACAAAGTCATTGAAGCCGGTAAAGCAATGGTCTGACCTGTTATTTGTGCTTTCTGACTTTTGGCGTACCGCGTAAAATCGGGAATGTTTAAAGATAGTGTTGCCCAGAATCCAACCATACCTGTTAATGCAGGAAAAAAGAAAGCAAAGAAGCCCGCAGTGGTAACAAATTTAGAAGGTTGTTGTAAGATAGGCCCTAATCCATGACCTGCATTAATGGCCCAAAATAATAATGCCAATGCAGCGATGGGTAAAAAGAATGCTTTGAACACCAATAATTTTTTAATGCTCTCAACACCTAAATACACCATATACATATTCAAAAGCCAGAATAAAATAAAAGTAATAGCCGGCCCGGTTTGTAATCCCCAGCCGGTTGGAAAAATTTCGGGAAGGGTTTCCAATGCAGGGATCCACAAACGTAACATCTGGTAGATGGCAAATCCACCGATCCAAGTTTGAATGCCAAACCAGCCACACGCTACTATTGCTCGCAGCATGGCAGGAATATTGGCTCCTTTGGTTCCAAAACTTGCCCTGGCAAAAACAGGAAAGGGGATACCATACTTAGCACCTGCATGGCCATTCAATATCATAGGGGCCAATACAATTATGTTGCCTAAAAAAATGGTCAGAATCGCTTGCCACCAATTCATGCCACCTTCTATTAATGAACTGGCCAACATATATGTGGGGATACACAAACTCATACTGATCCATAAGGCAGCATAGTTCCAGGTATTCCATGTCCGCTTGTTTTGCGGTATGGGTGCCAGGTCTTCGCTGTAGAGGGAGTTTGCGTTGGTTTGGTTCATTCGTTTATTTTGAATGTTGAATTTTGAATTTTAAATGGAAAAGTGTCATTCAACATTTAAAATGCAACATTCAACATAAATAATTAGTCAACATAGCTATCAGCAATGGCAATGGCTTCACTGATAATTTCCAGCCCTTCATCAATCTGTTCTTTGGTAATAATTAAAGGTGGTGCGATAAAGATGTAATTCCATCGAACAAAAGTGTACATGCCCAGTTCTTTAATTTTTGCGGCGACTTTATTCATAATCACCATTTCATCTGGCTTGGCATTGAATGGAGCCATGGGTTCTTTGGTATCCCTGTTCTTTACCAATTCTATACAACCCAACAAGCCCGTATTCCTGAAATCGCCAATACTGGGATGTTGTACTTTCATTTCTTCAACCCGCTTCTCAATATATTTTCCCATGGTTGCGGCATTTGCGATCAGGTTATCCTCTTCATATATCTTAAGGGTTTCTAACGCAGCTGCACAACCCACCGGATGTGCTGAATAAGTCAACCCTAACCACAACACCTTATCATCATAATATTTGGCAATCGTATCGCTAACAATTAATGCTCCGAATGGCAGGTAGCCTGATGTAAGTCCTTTTGCAGTTGCAATCATATCCGGTACCACACCATGGTTATCTATACCAAACCATTTACCGGTGCGGCCAAAACCGCTCATCACCTCATCAGCAATTAACAGTATGCCGTATTTATCACATATTGTCCGTAATTTTTTAAAATAATCAGGTGGGTATTTGATACAGCCACTTGAACCACTTTCACCTTCCATTAAAATCGCAGCCACATTTTCGGGGCCTTCAAACTCTATTACACGTTGAATATGGCTCACACATTCGTATTGGCATTTGCCAAACTCCTGACCAAACGGGCAACGATAACAAAACGGATCTTCTACATGCACAAAATTGGGAGCCTGTTGCGCATCTGCAGGTAATTTACGTGGGTCGCCCCCCGCACTCATGGCACCGTAAGAAGAACCATGAAAAGCGCGGTATTTGGTTATTATTTTATGCCTGCCTGTATATAACCTTGCCAGCTTAATGGCATTTTCAATCGCTGTAGCTCCGCAAACAGTAAATAAAGTTTTGGTAAGGTTGCCCGGAGATATCTCTGCCAGTTTCTTTCCCAGATCGCCACGCACTTTCGTTACACAACTCGGGGTAACATAACTTATCTCCTGCATTTGCTTTACCACTGCATCGGTAATGCGCTGGTTACCGTGACCAATATTCACATTCATCAATCCCGATGAAAAATCGAGATAGCGTTTATCATCATAATCATACAAATAAACACCTTCGCCATGTTTTACGGCAATAGGGGCGATGCCTTTTTGCTTACTCCAGGAGAATAAGGTATAATCCATATTATCCTGGATGATCTCCTGCGCTTCTGATATTGATTTTGTTTCCATAGTTATTTTATTTTGAATGTTGAATTTTAAATAGAATACATCATTCAATATTTAAAATTCAAAATAATACTTAACTCATCCAGTTCACACCTGCTTCAGGGTTCCATTTAGTGGTGCTTTTTTTCAGTTTTGTCCAGAATTCAATAGAACTTTTGCCGGTAATATCACCCACACCAAATTTACTTT
This sequence comes from Bacteroidota bacterium, assembly GCA_025356235.1. GTDB lineage: Bacteria > Bacteroidota > Bacteroidia > Chitinophagales > Chitinophagaceae > Sediminibacterium. The sequence continues at coordinate 2,973 of JANXUL010000032.1, read as the reverse complement.
CATTCCATCCTCCAAAAGAAAAAGGTTCGCGTGGAACGGGTACGCCTACATTCACACCGATCATACCTGCACTGGCACGCTCAATAATGTATCGGGCCATACCGCCATTCTGTGTAAATACGCTGGCCGCATTGCCATAAGGGTTGGCATTTTCAATAGCCAATGCCTCATCAACCGTATCGGTACGCATGATACTGATTACCGGGCCAAAAATCTCTTCTTTCGCAACAGCCATATCCGGTGTTACAAAATCAATCACCGTTGGACCAACATAGGTGCCATTTTCTTTGCCGGCCACTTTTGTATTGCGGCCATCTACCAATATTTTTGCGCCTTGTTGTTCTGCTTCGGTAATATAACGTTCAATACGTTCCTGAGATTGTTTGTTAATGACTGCACCCAGGTTTTTTCCGGGAACAATTTTCCGGGCCTCATCACATATTTTGGCGATGATATGATCAACATTACCCACGCCAATCATCGCACTCGCCGCCATACAACGCTGCCCTGCACAACCACTCATGGATGCAGCCACATTTTGCGCTGTCATCTCGGGCTTGGCATCCGGCAATACCATCAGGTGATTTTTTGCGCCACCCAATGCAAGGCATCTTTTATAATGACTGGTGGCGCGTTGGTAAACGATCTTCGCTACTTTGGTGGAACCTACAAAAGATACGGCTTCGATAGCAGGATGATCACAAATGGCTTCTACAATTTCAACATCACCATGTACAATATTAAATACGCCATCAGGCAAGCCGGCTTCCTTTAATAGCTCGGCCAGTTTTCCACAGCTCAATGGTACTTTCTCAGAAGGCTTCATGATCATACAATTACCCAATGCAATCGCATTAGGTAAAGTCCAGTTGGGAACCATGGAAGGAAAGTTGAATGGAACGATAGAAGCCACAACACCCAACGCCACATGTTCTGTTCTGCATTCCACACCGCGGCTCACTTCCAATACTTCGCCAGTAACCAATTGGGGCAGGGAAGTGGCGAATTCAGTCAACTCAATACTTTTTTCTATTTCGGCAACCGATTCTCCATACGTTTTACCGTTTTCCTCAGAACATAATTCTGCCAGTTCTTTTAAATGTTTCTCCAATAAATATTTGTACCGGAAGAATACCTGAACCCTTTCTTTAATAGGTGTCTTGCTCCATCCCGGAAAAGCAGCCTGCGCCGCTTTCACTGCATTATCCAAATCTTTGGAGGTCGACATTGGAACAGTAGCTAATAATGTTCCATCTAAAGGAGAGATTACTTCTAATATGCGGCTACCTATACTATTAACAAACTGCCCGTTAATAAAATTCTGAATCGCTGGGTATTTCATAGGTTGATTTTTATCGTGAGTGGTGAGTAATCAGTAAATAATTCCTTACTCACTACTAACATATTACTACATATTTTATAGAAATAAAGTCTTAAATTAAAAATATTTTAGTAAATAACAAAATAATCATAGTATTTTTATTTTCACAATACTTAGTGATAAGTTTATTGATATGCACAAGAATGGAAACCTCTTAGATGATCTGGACTTTGCTATCCTATCCTGTTTGCAACAGGATGGGAGGATGTCGTTCACCGTCATGGCCGGTCAACTGAAAGTATCGGTAGGTACCATTCGTACCCGCATGAATAAACTGATTGAAGACGGCACTATTAATATCATTGGCCGTGTAGATCCTGATAAAGTAGGATTTCATTCTTATGCTCATATTGCTGTATTTGTACGCCCTGCCACGCTGAAAGAAAAAGTAGCCCAAAAAATTGTCAAACTCCCCGAAGTAAGTTTTCTCGCCATGACCTCAGGTGATTACGACCTGGAAGTAGATGTGATGTGCAGGGATAATGACCACCTGGTAGACTTTGTGAACCGCATCTCCAAATTTGAAGGGGTAGACCAAACCAAGACGACCCTCTATTTTAAAGTATATAAATATGCACAGCCTGATTTGGGGCTACTCAAAAAATAATCGTTCTGGCACCACGGTGAATCGAGAGTTCTTAACCGCAGAGGCGAACGGGTTTCGCAGAGATTAAAAGATATATCAGCCTAAACAAGTCCTCATTTACTACATTTTTTTTCTTAAATTGAAGCTTAATCATAATAATCATGGCCGAAAACCAAACTAATGGGTTTCCCGGAGAAGTAATGGGTAATTCCCGACGATCCTTCCTCAAACAATCCTCTGTACTCGCTGCTATTTCACTAACACCCAAAACTGTTGTTCACGCAGCAGAAAAAAGGTTTGATGAGCGAATAGCTGAAGCATTTGAGAAAATGCCACTCAACGTAAGTATCAATGGCCTACAACAGAAATTATCAGTAGAGCCGCGCGTTACTTTACTCGATCTGTTGCGCGAGCAACTGCATTTAACCGGAACAAAAAAAGGGTGTGATCATGGTCAGTGCGGTGCCTGCACAGTACATGTGAATGGCAGAAGGGTTAATTCCTGTTTAACACTGGCTGTAACTACCGAAGGAAAAGAAGTAACCACCATTGAAGGCCTTGCAGATGGTGATAAACTGCATCCCATGCAGGAGGCATTTATTGAATTTGATGGATTTCAATGTGGCTATTGTACACCGGGGCAGATCATGTCGGCCGTAGCCTGTGTTAGAGAGGGTCATGCCAATTCTCCCGACCAGGTACGCGAATATATGAGCGGGAATATATGCCGTTGCGGGGCCTATTCAAATATTGTAGACGCTGTAATGACCGCAAAACAAGGAGGGCAAAAGATATGAATGCATTTGAATACATAAGAGCCGCTACACAACAATCTGCCATTACGGCCTTGTCGAAAGATGGTGGGGCCGCATTCCTTGCCGGCGGAACAAATTTGATCGACCTGATGAAAAGGGGCGTTACCACTCCATCAAAACTGGTGGATATTAATAACCTCCCATTATTATCTGTTGAAAAAACAACCACCGGTATCCGTATCGGCGCACTG
>JANXUL010000019.1 GCA_025356235.1 Bacteroidota bacterium | reverse complement strand
TGATGGTGGTAAAACATGGAAACTCATCACTAACGGCTTACCCGCCAATGAACCTATTAATGTAGTACGTGAAGACCCTAACCGTAAGGGCCTGTTATTTGCGGGTTCTGAAAATGCCGTGTACGTTTCTTTTGATGAAGGTGAACACTGGCAATCTTTGCGTTTGAATATGCCCGCAACATCTATCCGCGACCTGGTTATTAAAGATGATGATTTGGTTATTGGTACGCATGGCCGTAGTTTTTGGATATTGGATGATATTACGCCACTGCGACAGATAACTACCGATCTTACAAATGCTCCGGCTATTTTATACAAACCACAACAAGCCATACGCGTTCGCTGGGATATGAATTCAGATACACCTTTACCACAGGAAGAACCGGGTGGACAAAATCCCCCCGATGGTGCTGTAATAAATTATTATTTATCAGAAAAAGCGCAGGGTGAGGTAACGCTGGAAATTGTAGATGCTGCCGGAAAATCTATCCGCAAGTATAGCAGTTATGATAAGCCTTACGAAGTTCCTGCGGTAAACATTCCATTGTATTGGATCCGTTCGCAACAAATGTTATCGGTAGATGCGGGCTCCCATCGTTTCTTATGGGACCTCCATTACAATCCGTTGAAAGATGTTGACATTGCTTTTCCCATGCAGGCTATTTACCAGAACACGCCACCGGAACCTTCTTCACCATGGGTATTACCGGGAAACTATACGGTGAAATTAACCGTGAATGGAAAAACATATACCCAGTCCATGACAGTAAAAATGGATCCGCGCGTACAAACAAGCACTGCCGACCTGCAAAAACAACACATGCTTTCTGTTACCTGTTATGATGGCCGCCAAAAAGCAAAATCGTTAATGGCAGAAGTTGCCACCATAAGAAAACAATTAAAGGAACAGATTGCCAAAGGCGGTAGTGCTTCTGAATTGCTCAAATTATTGGAGGAACAGGTTGCTGGTTTTGAAGGCGTTGCCACCAGGGGCAGAGGAGGTGCAGGTTCGCAACAGGGTCCGAATTTTGGACGGGTTGTTTCTTCTTTTGCAGGGCTGTTTACTATTTTGCACGAAACCGATATGCCACCTACTTCGCAAACCGTTTCGGCTGTTAAAGAAACCAATGATCAGTTATCTGATCTGGCCTCTAAATGGAATGTGTTAAAAACAAAAATAACAGCTGGTATAAAATAAGTCGGCGACAATGTTAAGCCTTCTTAAGAACAGATGTTTTGCCACAGGATATATGTTTGCTTTTGCGGGGTGACCATATTTGTTCTGCAGCTATTCACGCAAAGACGCAAAGAAAAAAATAAGACGCCAAGCACATCTTTGCGTCTTTGTGTGAAAATAGGGAATCCGCCTGTGTGATTAATCAGTTCACCATTGTCCGGAACGTAAGGTTTATCCTGGGGTGTTTGATCTTTGTAGATTTTGGCAACCGGTGAAGCCAATGTGTTTGCGTTGTTTCTCTCATAACCAGCAGGCTCCCGTTTTCTAATACCAGCGATACCACCTGTTGATTTTTTTTATGTTTGAATGCAAATTTTCTTTCCGCACCAAAACTAAAAGATGCAATGGTAGCATCCTTTCCCAATGATTTTTCATCATCGCTGTGCCAGGCCATTCCCTCTTCGCCATCGTGGTATAAATTCAACAAACAGGAATTATAGGTCGTCCCTGTTATTTTTTCTACCAACTGTTTAAGTTCTAACAATTCTTTCGTCCATGCCAGTGCCTGCTTGGTGATATTTGAATATGTGTAGGAGTATGCCGAATCGCCATACCATGCCGCTTTCCTTTTGGTAATAATATGCCTGCCTAAAATTACCGCTTCATCATTTTTCCATTCAATAGTATGTAGCAGCGTATTCATGTAATGCGTAGCTTCTTTTTGTTTCAATACTTGTCGATAATAATTTACTACACCGTCATACGGTAATAAGTTGATTATTGCTTCGGTACTAAATAAATCCATTCTTCCATTTTTTATATTCGTTTGATAAACACTGTCCACAGGGTCGAAAGCCACGTTGTATGGCTTCTTTTTCTGAAACAAAGAACACACGGTTTTGTTTTTTCATCCGCTTGCCCGACCTGCAATTTAGCGTACCGTAGATTTTAAGTTTGGTATTGCCGCCAAAGCAGATCAATTTTTGTTTTATCTGCGCGTGCAGTTCTGTATTACGAATGTCGTTATGCTTTATCATTCATTTTCCTGTGTGTTTAAAAAAACCTGATTCCTATCCGTATAGGCTGCCTCCCAACCAATCATCGCAGTCTTACGGATGCTTCCCCAATGGTATTGTCCAAATACGCCTGTTGACTGAATAACCCTGTGACAGGGAATTAAAAAAGCAACGGGATTATCGCCAATAGCTTTACCTACGGCCCTTGAAGCCTGGGGTTTATCTATCTGCCTGGCAATATTTCCGTATGTTGCCAATTGCCCCATCGGGATCTTTAATAATGTTTCCCAGATTTTTAGTTGAAAATCCGTTCCCTTCAGGTGCAGTTTTATTTGGTTGAGTTTGCTCCAGTCGTGTGTAAAAATATAAAGTACATTTTGTTGGGTCAGGTCTACCATTTGGCGGTATGTTGCCAGTGGAAATAGTGCCTGCAACTCATTCAGTGCTTTTTTCTCATCATCCGCGAAAGCAATATGGCAAATGCCTTTAGCCGTAGAGGCTACCAGTATATTTCCAAAGGGGCTTTCGGCAAAACTATAATTGATAGAAAGGTTTTCTCCACCATTTTTATATTCGCCGGGGGTCATCCCTTCAATATTAATAAACAAGTCGTGCAGCCTTCCTGTACCAGAGAGTCCCGTTTCGAATGCAGCATCAAATAACGTAGCTTGTTTTTCTTTCAGCATTTTTTTAGCATGCGCTACCGTAATGTATTGCAGAAATTTTTTGGGACTTACCCCCGCCCATTCCGTAAACAATTTTTGAAAATGAAAAGGGCTCAGGTGAATTTTTTCGGCCACTTCTTCCAAGCTTGGTTGCGTTTTAAAATGGGTTTGTATATAGCCAATAGCTTCGGTAATCCGTTCAAAATTAGTTGCCGCCTGCTTTTTCATTCCTGTATATTTTAATAGAACAAAAGTAAACTGAGCCGGGTTTGTTACCTACCCGGATCTTGCGGAGTTTATTTCAATAAGAGAAGAACGAAGAAAAAAAGTGTATCCGTTTTTTTTTCATTTATTAAAACCCGGATCATCAGGTATATTACCCAAGTATTTTTGAAAGAAAATCTGAATGAAGCGCTATTTTCATAAATGCGGTTATCCCTAAAATAACACCGGTAAGGCTCACGGCTGCAGCAAAATACAATAGCCATTTTTTTTGTGTAAGAGCAGTAATACCAAACATGGCGATAGCAATGGATAACAGGGCTTCCGTCATATCAAACTGGTCATCAAAAACATTGATATCGTCGTATTCCTTTTGGTAGCCTTCTGCCTGTTGTTTGATTACCGCTTTTTCTTTTTCGTACTTACTGATCTTCTCTTCGTATTTTTTTATCAATCCTTCACTCCCTGCAAGTTTTTGTTCTCTCAATAATTCAACACTGTTTTCGGCTATTGCTTCTTTTGTACTTTTTGCCTGGAAATACGACCATGAATCAATACTGTGTGCCTGTGCCTGCGACGTGGCCTGTACAATATTGCCATCCTTAATATTACAAATGGCCATAAAGGTGGCCGTTAGTGCTACAAAAATTGCAACCCTTGAGTTGATTTTGCTTTGCCCCGCATGCTCAACAGATTCCTGAATAGTTTCCGAAATATCACTCATAGTAGTATTCTTTTTTATCAGCTAAAGATACGATTAAAGAATAATTATTTTCGAGCAGTCGCTCAGATATACTTACCCCGCTCATATAGCAGCATCGTTCCATTGTGGTGATTATATTGTACACATCATTCTAACAGCATACAACGTTAAGAAACCTGGCGGTTCTGTAATTGGATTTTAGCGATGTGGCTTATGTATTGTTTCGTCCACAATATCCAACAAGCCTTTACTAAAATTATCGTCAGCTAATTGCCAGAACATGATGCCGTTAAGATGTTGTTTGATGGCATACTCCGTTTTCAAAATAACCGATGCACTGTTATCAAAAGTTACAAACCATTTTTTATTGGCATTGTATAAGTACGGTGCCGACGCTACCGGATCCCAATGATATACAAAACCGCTGTCAGCCGAAAGTTGCGAGGCAAACCTGCTGTATGAAACGCCGCTTAAAAATTTTCCCTTCCCGTATAAGCCATCTTTATCTGCCTGTACATTTTCCCATATCCGCGCATAAAAAGCAGCACCGATCAACAACTTACTGGCGGGAACACCTTTTGCTTTCAACATTTTTACGGCATGATCGCAGGATTCTTTTTGATTGGGGGTGGAATATAAGCCGGTATGGTGGCCCGTAACTGTATCATAGCCTGTAATCAAATCGTAGGTCATGATATTGATCCTGTCAACAAGGGGCGTTACTGCTTTCCAATCCACTGATTCAGTAATGTATTGTGTAAAACCTCCCGCAGCAAAACTCAGTTCTTTCCCGCGGCCCATACTATCCCGGAGCGTTCTGATCAATGCGGTGAAATTATCTTTGTCTTTTGGAGAATAGGGATGACCTGGTGCGCCTTTAATAGCTGGGTATTCCCAATCAAGGTCAAGCCCATCGGCCGTAAAATCATTCAGTAACTTTTTTACCGACCCCGCGAATATTTTTCTTGAACTGTCTGTTGAAAATACTTCGGAGCAGGAATAACAACCCGTCCATCCGCCCATAGAAACAATTACTTTCAATTGCGGGTTGCGTTTTTTTAATGCTACACAACTAACCAGTGCAGCACTATCCCGCCTGTTACCGAGTGAAATGGCACTACCCTTCAAATGCGTAAAGCTGAAACAGATATGCGTTAATTTCTCTACAGGAAAACTATCCACCATCGTTGCACGCCCTGCATAGTAGCCAAATACGGCAAAGTCTTTTTTTTGCGAATAAAGGTACTGCGTGATACTAAAAAAGATACATGTCAGAATGAGTATTCTTACTGTTTTCATATTACTCAAATTACACGAAAAATATTTATTGCAGTATTGCATAATGGGGTGTTGGTAAGGCGAAGAGATGACAACGGCATAGGCTTTTTCACAATTTATTAATCGCATACCTCATTTCAAATTTTCATATTAGTCAACTCCTTCTGTAACCGGAACATCTCATCCCGTAACCTCGCCGCTTCAATAAAATCAAGGTCTCGGGCCGCTTTTTCCATTTCTTTTTTGGTTTTAGTAATGGCCCTCTCAACCTGTGGAATCGTTTTATATTCTTCCTGTTCTTCAGCTGCCTTACTTTGAACAATCTCCGAATCGCGTTGCAAAGCATACGGGTTTGACGGATCATAGCCTTTTATATCCAGCACCGAGCCCTGTGCAAAAACCTGCTCTTTGGTTTTAATGATCGTGGTTGGGGTAATGCCGTGAGCAATATTATATTCAACCTGCTTCTCCCTTCTTCTGCTGGTTTCATCAATGGTGCGTTGCATACTCTCTGTCATTTTATCGGCGTAGAATATTACACGGCCATCCACATTACGCGCGGCGCGGCCGGCTGTTTGGGTAAGTGATCTTTCATTACGCAGGAAGCCTTCTTTATCGGCATCCAGGATAGCTACCAATGAAACTTCGGGCAGGTCTAATCCTTCACGTAATAAATTCACGCCCACCAACACATCAATCGTACCCAAACGAAGCTCGCGCAATATTTCTACACGCTCCAAAGTATCCACATCACTATGAATGTATTTTGATTTGATGTTGATGCGGCCCAGGTATTTATCCATCTCTTCCGCCATGCGTTTGGTTAAAGTAGTAACCAATACCCGGTCGCCTTTTTTAACGGTCTTATCAATTTCATCCAGCAGGTCGTCAATCTGGTTTACACTTGGCCGTATCTCTATCGGCGGATCCAACAGTCCCGTAGGTCTTACTACCTGTTCAATTACCACCCCTCCGGTTTTTTCCAGTTCATAATCGCCCGGGGTGGCACTTACAAAAACGGTTTGCCCAATCAGGCTTTCAAACTCATGAAAATTCAATGGCCGGTTATCCATCGCACTTGGTAAACGGAAACCATAATCTACCAATACCAGTTTACGGCTCCTGTCGCCGCCGTACATGCCAGCAACCTGTGGAACCGTCTGGTGACTTTCATCGATCACACATAAAAAATCTTTGGGAAAATAATCCAGTAAACAGAAGGGCCGGGTACCGGGCCTGCGCCGGTCGAAAAAGCGGGAGTAGTTTTCAATACCATTACAATACCCCAGTTCGCGTATCATTTCAATATCATATTCCACACGTTCTTTCAGGCGTTGCGCTTCAATATATTTTCCGGTGGCTTTAAAATATTCTACCTGTGCCATCATCTCGTCCTGAATTTCGTGCATCACTTCTACGATCATTTCCTTGGGGGCAAGGTAAAGAGTAGCGGGAAAGATGGCAGCATTCTCCATCAGCCCAATACGTTTGCTCGTGCTCGTTTCAATGCTTTCGATCTCTTCTATTTCATCACCAAAAAAAGTAATGCGGTAGCCAAAATCAACATAGGGTAAATTAATATCTACGGTATCGCCTTTTACACGGAACGTTCCACGGGTAAAATCGCCCTGCGAGCGGTTGTATAATGAATTCACCAATGCATGCAAAAATGCCTGGCGCGATAGTATCTGTCTTTTATTTATCCTGATGATCCCATTCTCATATTCGGTAGGGTTGCCCATACCATAAATACAACTCACGCTGGCCACCACAATTATATCGCGTCTGCCGCTCAGCAATTGCGAGGTTGCCTGCAGGCGCAGTTTATCCAGCTCTTCATTAATGCTCAGGTCTTTTTCAATATATACATCACTTACCGGCATATAGGCTTCGGGCTGGTAGTAATCGTAGTAGCTCACAAAATAGCCCACTGCATTATCCGGAAAAAACTGTTTGAACTCACCGTACAGTTGAGCAACCAGTGTTTTGTTATGCGTTAACACCAGTGTAGGCCGCTGCGTATTTTGAATAACGCTGGCCATGGTAAATGTTTTACCCGAACCAGTAACCCCCAGTAAAGTTTGAAACTGTTCTCCATTATTAAT
>JANXUL010000305.1 GCA_025356235.1 Bacteroidota bacterium | reverse complement strand
CATGCAGAATAATCCAGAAGTTGCAAACGCTATTCCAGCCGAACAACAGGATGAAGTTCATCGTGAAATTGCAACCCATATTAAAAATGGATTGCAAGGTCAAACCGCTTCCGGGGGAGGGTTAAGTGGAATCTTTTCATCATTAACCCAGAATCTTGGCTCAGGGGGTGGGGTCGCATCAGCAATTGAAGGTGGTCTTATTAGCAGTCTTACCAGTAAGTTTGGTTTATCACCCATGATCACCGGAGCAATCGCAGCTTCTTTACCAGGGTTAATACAGAAGTTTGCCCAAAGAAGAAATAACGCTAGTACTAACAACGTTGCGGGAAATTATTAGTTAATTTTTTGGCTTCTCCGACCCTACCTGTGAGGAATTCGAGGCGAAATTCCCCTTGCTTACTCAACTGCCTTGTGCCGTTCGTGGGGATGTGAAGTTAAATGTTTTGTTCTATTGTTTCTTTGAAGGTATGTATGTCAAATGGTTTTGCAATGTAGCCATCAGCATTTATTTTTTTACATATTTCTATGATGTCTGTATTAGCTGAAAAAACCAAAACAGGAATATGAGAGGTAGCAGGATTTTCTTTTATTATTGATATAGCTTTTTCACCACCAATTTCTGGTATCCATAAATCCATCAAAACAAGATTAGGTTTTAGCATTTCTTTATCCCCAATCACATTTTCACATCTTGACAATGTTGCTACCCGGTATTGACTCTTTAATAATAATGTTTTACACAAGAGTAAAATCTCCTGGTCATCTTCGTATATCAAAATACATTTACCCAGATTATTTTCGGACATAGCTTATTTTTTATTATTACAAGTTACTGTTTTACTGGAATGGTAAAATAAAAAGTACTTCCTTTTCCGGGTTTACTTTCTGCCCATAATCTGCCGTGATGACGCTGAATAATTTCATAAGAAATAAATAAGCCAATACCCAAACCCTGAAAATGCACTGCATGTTCTTCCACCCGATGATACTTTTCAAATATTTTGTCAAGGCTTTGTTGAGCAATACCTATACCAGCGTCTTTTACAGTTACTGTTATGCTGTCCTTTTCCTGTGCAAGATTGATAAAAACCTTTTCAGCACCCGGTGAATATTTGATGGCATTGGTTAGTAAATTAATAACTACCTGCTGCAGCCTGTCTATATCGCCGGTTACATTATCGTTCACTTGACCGGTTTTTATGATACTGTGTGTTAGTGAAGTAAGCTGTATATTTTCAACAGTACTTTCAATCATTTCATTAAAATTAAAAGTAGTAAAAGTATAATTTAATTTACCAAGCCGTATCTTACTAACGTCCAACAATTCACTTATCAATTCATTGAGCCTGTTAACTGACTGGTTTGCTTTTTTTGCATACAGGCTTGCATCTTCGTTATTTTCAGCTAATATAAGTTCAAGCATCTGCAAATATGCTTTCGCAGTGGTAAGCGGCGTTTTCATTTCATGGCTAGCAATGCTGATGAACTCATCCTTTTTTTCTTCTCTTACTTTTTGGTCTTGTATATCTGAATGCACACCCACCCATTCGCGCAAACTACCATCAGGATTTAGAAGCGGAATTGCCCGAATTGAAAAATATTTATAGCCTTCAACTTTTGTTTTTACCCGATGCTCAAAAATAAAAATCTTGCGTTCTTGTAGTGCTTCGTTCCATGCATCCAATGTTGGTTGTGCATCATCGGGGTGAACTGTTCTTGCCCAACCATAACCCTGATATTCCTCATAAGTTTGTCCGGTAAGTGAAGCCCAGCCTGATTGCTCTCCCTCCATTTCACCCTTTCCATTATTAGTCCATAAAATCCCCTCCACCGCCTCTACAGCTGCTTGAAAACGCTGTTCGCTTTCTTCAATTTTTTTTCTTGTTTCAACTTTTTCGGTTACTTCAGTAACAATCGCTATCACACCTGAAATTTTTCCATCTTCTTCTTTCAGGGGATGATACAGAAAATCGAAGTAGAATACTTCCTGCTTTCCGTAACGGTTTACAGGAATAGGAACTTCGTTTCCATGATAGGGTACACCTGTGTTTAATACATTATCCAGCAAGGCATGAACGGCTTCTTCTACTTCGGGTAGTGTATCAAACAAGGGATTTCCTACAAATTCATTTTCTTTTTTATCAACCAATTGCAAGTAGGCATCATTCGCCATTTCTACAATGTATTGAAGTCCTCGTAAAATGGCTATACCCACAGGAGCCTGTTTCATGGTGTTACG
>JANXUL010000166.1 GCA_025356235.1 Bacteroidota bacterium | reverse complement strand
GGTAATGGCTGTTATCGTATAGCGTGGCTTTTTCCCAGCGCTTTTATAAGAAATAACCCCATAGCACCTAAAGGTATAAGGGCTGACCGTTGCTTTTTAATCCACGCATCATTTCAGGGACCAAAAGTGAATGTTTTTTATGTCGTCCTTCCCCGTAACTTTGCCGCCTTATAACAGTTAAAGAAAGAAATGGCGCTATTTAACAGAAACCCGGAATCAGGAAGATCCGAGATGACTTTTATAGATCATCTGGAAGAATTGCGGTCACATATTATTCGCTGTGTATTAGCCATCCTGGTTATGGGTGGCATAATCTTCTATTACCGCAACTGGATATTTGATAATGTTATCTATGGCCCGCTTAATCCTGATTTTATCAGCTACCGGGTATTATGTCAATTCAGTCATTGGGCACATATGGGCCAGGCTTTGTGTATGCCGGCTGTAAAAGTAGAAATGCAGAGTAATACATTTGGCGGTCAGTTCCTGAGCAGTATCTCCATGGCACTCATTGGTGGTATCGTTGTAGCATTTCCTTTTATTTTCTGGGAGTTCTGGCGTTTTGTTCGCCCGGCATTGAAAGAGAAAGAAGTAAAAAATACCAGGTTTGTCATTTTTTGGGTTTCCTTTTTCTTCTTTACCGGTGCCGCTTTCGGCTACTTTTTGCTGGGTCCTTTCACATTTAATTTCCTGGGCGGCTTTCAATTGGGTACCAAAGGTTTTATTACCACAAGGCCAACGCTGGCAGATTATATAGATAATCTGACTAATATTATACTGGGTTGTGGCCTGGCATTTGAGCTACCGGTATTGGCATTCATTTTGACCAAAATAGGTTTAATCACCCCTTCATTTCTGAAAAGGACACGTAAATATGCAATCGTTGTTATTCTTATTCTTGCTGCATTCATCACCCCCAGCCCCGACTGGATGAGTCAAATGATCGTATTCACCCCTTTATGGCTATTATACGAATTAAGTATTATCGTTTCCTCGAGGGTTTCGAAAGAAAAGGAGAAGGAAGAAGAAGAAGAGTGGAGTTGATAGAGCTAGAATAGTTAAAGAGGTTAAAAGGCTATTTACCCTTTTAACCTCTTTAACCCTTTCTCATCCATTCGTACTTTTTTTAAAATGCTCTTGGCTCAATCTGTTATCTTAGTTGCCCAATTATAATAACATGAGTTTTGTTTTCGACAGTACCAAACCCATTGCCATAGGTTGCGACCATGCAGGGTTTGCATATAAAACAGCACTGGTAAAATGGTTAATTGAAAAAGGTTACCAGGTGAAAGATTTTGGTACGTTTTCTGCCGACTCCGTTGATTACCCGGATTTTGCCCACCCTACTGCTTCAAGTGTTGCTAAGGGCGAAACTTGTTTCGGCATCTTACTTTGCGGCACCGCTAATGGCGTTGCTATCACCGCCAATAAACACCCCGACATTCGTGCCGGCTTATGCTGGCAGAATGATGTAGCCATCGTAACCCGTCAACATAACAATGCCAATATCATTTGTATCCCGGCACGCTTTGTAGCATTGGTATTGGCACAACAGATGATAGAATTGTTTATGACTACCGCTTTTGAAGGTGGCCGTCATCAAACCCGTATCAATAAAATACCCTGTTAAGCATCCGTCTTTAACTCAAACAACTATACACCATGATGAAAAAATTACTATTGATCTGCTTGCCATTTGCCGCAACGGTAGCCCTGGCACAAAAAACAGATGAGGCTGCTAAATATGCCGCCCTCATTACGAAAGAAGCTTTAAAAGAAAAACTGACCATTTTAGCCGGCGAGGAAATGGAGGGACGCGAAACGGCATCTCCCGGACAAAAAAGAGCAGCTGCTTGGATAGAAGAGCATTTTAAAAAAATAGGGCTGAAGCCAGGTAACAGCGATAGCTACCAACAATTATATCCTGTTTATATTGATGCAATGAGCGACCAGTTATTACGGGTGAACGGAAAAACTTTTGCATGGGATAAAGATTACAGCTTCGGTCTCTCAAATATTCGTAATGGCACTAAGACAATTAATAATATTGTTTTTGCCGGTTATGGTATTGTTGATTCTGCTTCAAAAAGGAATGACTTTGCGGGCCTTGACGTAAAGGGGAAAGTAGTGATTGTGCTTGAAGGCGGTACAACGGCTGTAGCCCCTGCCGGTAGGGCGGGACGTGGCTTCAATCCTAACCAGAGAAAAATTGATGCAGCAAAAAATAACGGTGCTGCGGGGTTGTTGGTTGTTTCAGCAGATTTTCCGCGCAGAACACCTACCCAGCTCAAAGGCCGCATGGTGCTGCACTTACCAGCCGATCCTTCTTTTTTTGTGGCATCTATCTCAGATGAAGTAGCTTCTGCATTGCTCGGCCGTACCACAAAAATTCTTTTTGCTGATTTGAAGAATATCAATAAAGGAAATTATTTTGCTGAGTTGCAGATAGGTGCTAATAAGGTACCTGAAACCAGGGAAAGTAGTAACGTGATCGGTATCTTACCCGGTACGGATAAAAAAGATGAATATATTTTTCTTACCGGCCACTATGACCACCTTGGTAAAAATGGCAATGTAATTTATTATGGTGCAGATGATGACGGCTCAGGAAGCGTAGGTGTAATGCAAATGGCAGAAGCTTTTGCAGCAGCAGCCAGAAAGGGTAACCAGCCTAGAAGAACCATGATTTTTATGACGGTTAGCGGGGAAGAAAAAGGTTTATTGGGTTCTGAGTATTATTCTGAACACCCCACTATTGACCTTGCAAAAGCATCAGTAGATCTGAATACGGATATGATTGGAAGAGGAGATACTTCCCGCAAAGCTGATACTTTGAATTATATATATGTGATCGGTCATGATAAATTAAGCTCGGAGTTGGTTGGCATTAATGAGGGAGTAAATAAAAAATATATTCACAACCTCGCTCTTGATTATAAATTCGATGACCCTAACGACCAGAATCAAATTTATTATCGCAGCGATCATTATAATTTCGCCAAAAAAGGTGTTCCTATTTTGTTTTTTTATGATGGTATGCTGGGGGCTGATTACCACAGGCCCACAGATACGGTTGATAAGATACAGTTTGAAGTGATGGCAAGACGTGCCCAGCTGGTTTTCCATACAGCATGGGTAATTGCTAACAGGGATGACATGCTGAAAAGAGATATCCCTTTGAATATGCCTTCGAGGTAATTGAAGTTAAAGTGAAAATTAAAAGGTCAAAAGTCAAAAATTATGTTTTGACTTTTGACCTTTTAATTTTCACTTATTACCATCCTAAAATATACGCGAATATCAAAGGCACAACAATCGTTGCATCACTCTCTACAATAAACTTTGGCGTATGGATATCTAATTTACCCCAGGTAATTTTTTCATTGGGAACTGCACCCGAATAAGATCCGTAAGAAGTGGTAGAATCACTTACCTGGCAGAAATAACTCCAGAAAGGAACATCATGCCATTCAAGGTCCTGGTACATCATGGGCACCACACAAATAGGGAAATCACCGGCAATACCGCCACCTATCTGAAAAAAGCCTATTCCTTTACCGCCACTATTCTGCCTGTACCAATCAGCCAGCCAAACCATGTATTCGATACCGCTTTTCATGGTACTGGCTTTCAGTTCGTTTTTAATAATATAAGAAGCGAAAATATTGCCCATGGTACTGTCTTCCCAACCGGGCACTACAATGGGAATATTTTTTTTAGCAGCCGCAAGCATCCAGCTGTCTTTCGGGTCAATTTCATAATACTGCTCCAATACACCACTCAGTAACATCTTATACATATACTCATGTGGAAAATATCTTTCACCCGCTGCTTCTGCATCGGCCCATATTTTATGGATATGCTGCTGCAACCTTCTGAAGGCTTCTTCTTCCGGGATACAGGTATCGGTTACCCGGTTATAGTGGTTCTCTAACAGGTCCCATTCTTCCTGGGGACTGAGATCGCGATAATTAGGTACCCTTTTATAATGGCTATGTGCCACCAGGTTCATAATATCTTCTTCGAGGTTGGCACCGGTGCAGCTGATGATAGCCACTTTATCCTGCCTTATCATTTCGGCCAGGCTAATGCCTAATTCGGCAGTACTCATAGCGCCGGCAAGGCTAACCAGCATTTTACCGCCTTCCATTAAATGGGTTTCATACCCTTTGGCTGCATCCACTAAAGCTGCTGCATTAAAATGGCGGTAATGATGTTGTA
The DNA here is from genome assembly GCA_025356235.1 of Bacteroidota bacterium. Taxonomy (GTDB): domain Bacteria; phylum Bacteroidota; class Bacteroidia; order Chitinophagales; family Chitinophagaceae; genus Sediminibacterium. The sequence goes on along the minus strand of JANXUL010000166.1, from coordinate 13,324 downwards.
TAAACTGCGAAACAGGTCCTTTACTCATGGTTCTTGATTTAGAGGGGCAAAAGTAATTTTTTTGAACGGTTTTAAGCCAGAACGGGCTTTAAACCAATATTTATTTTTCCTTACCGGAATCTTACCAATATTTTTGTCTCATTGATACTCCCCATGAAATTTCTTTTTAAAAATATATCTATCGGCAAATGGACCATACCCCTTCCGGTATTTCTCTGGTTTGCTTTAGCTATGATCGCCGCCATTGCAGAGATCAGCCGTGGTCATGCAGCAATTAACAACTACGATATTTTTGCAGGCGTTTTTGAACACACCCTCCAGCAAAAAAACTTATATATCCCTTACCCGGGTGAATATATCGACTCCAATCATTATGGCCCGTTATTCAGCGTATTGATAGCGCCCTTTGCCCTGTTGCCTGATTATCTCGGCAGCTTTTTATGGTGTGTGGCCAATGCATGGGTATTGTTTTATGCCGTGCGCCAGCTGCAGTTAACAGACCGGCAGCAGAACACCATTTTATTGATAGGAGTTCTTGAAATGATGACCTCCATTCATAATGTTCAGTTCAACCCCATGCTCACCGGTTGGATCATGTTGAGTTATGTATTGATTGAGAAAGAAAAAGATACCTGGGCCACCCTTTTTATTGTAGCAGGGTTACTGGTAAAGATCTATGGTATTGCAGGAATTGCTTTTTTCTGGTTCTCCAAACACAAATTAAAATTTATACTCTCATTCATTTTTTGGTTGGTTGTTTTATTTTGTTTACCGATGATTATCTCTTCTCCGGCTTTCATTATTCAGTCGTATAAAGATTGGTACCATTCACTGGTAGAAAAAAATGCGCAGAATATAGATGCTGCTGATACTAATTTCATGCAGGATATTTCTGTGATGGGTATGATACGGCGTATTTTTAATTATGATCATTTGCGTAACTATTTTATTACAGTACCGGCTGCCATATTATATGCCCTTCCCTTTTTACGGCTAAGCCAATACAAACAGGCTGCATTTCGTATAAGCTATTTATGCCTTGCCATGATAGGTGTGGTAATATTCAGTTCATCGGCAGAGTCATCTACTTTTGTAATTGCAGTAACGGGTGTAGGTATTTGGTATGTGATACAGGAGGGTTCGAAAAAATGGCACACAAATACTTTGTTGGTATTGGTGATCCTGTTAACTAGTTTGTCACCCACCGATTTATTTCCGCCTTATATACGTGAACATTTGATACTTCCCTATTCACTCAAGGCATTGCCCTGCTTCATGGTATGGTGCGTGTTGATATATCAATTATTGCTGAAAGATTTTACTAAGCCGGCCGCCATCAATCGCCAGTCGTAAATCATGCGTTGAGAAGAAAAATCACTTACGACTCACGATTCGCCTTAACAATAGGTAGCTTACCAAATAACCTGTAATTTGCTGTAGAATTAAAGACACGCAAATAGTTGCCTGATGAAGAAACGAATTTCCATCGTTATCCCCGTTTGTAATGAAGAAGCAAACATTGCCATCGTGATAGCTGCTTTACAGGATGTTTTTCAACCGCTCCCTTATGCATATGATATTTGTTTTGTAGATGATGGCAGTACTGATGGTACACTGGAAGAACTCAAACAGCAGGCAGCCAACCATAACAACCTTTTCTTCATCTCTCTTTCCCGCAACTTTGGCCACCAGAATGCTTTGAAAGCCGGATTGGATATGGTTGGTGGGGATTGTGTAATTATGATGGATGGCGATATGCAACACCCTCCCGACCTTATACCGGAATTGATCCAGCAATGGATGCTCGGATATGATATTGTATATACCATCCGAAAGGACCACAAAGAAATGCCTTTAATGAAGCGTAAAACATCCAATATGTTTTACAACCTGATCAATAACTTATCGGATATAGAATTAGAACAGGGAACAGCCGACTTTCGTTTGATGGATAAGAAAGTAGTGGAGGTTTTCAGGGCTTTTAAAGAAATCGACCTGTTTATGCGTGGATTGATAAAATGGATGGGTTTCAGACAAATCGGCATTGAGTATGATCCTGCACAAAGAACCAAAGGCAAATCGAAATACACGCTTAAAAAAATGATACGGTTTGCGTTGCAGGGTATTACTTCTTTCAGCACCCGGCCATTATACCTTGCAGCCTATTTAGGTTTTGTTTTTTCGCTACTTTCATTATTATATGTTCCGTATATTATATGGAGTCATTATTTTGGGCATGCCATATCGGGCTGGGCTTCTATGATAGCTACCATAGCTTTTTTTGGCGGCTTGCAGTTAATGATATTGGGTATTATTGGTATGTACCTCGGTAAACTATTCATGCAAAGCAAACAAAGGCCACATTATATTGTGAAAGAATCAAACATTGTATGATGAAACGATATGTGCTGTTGAGTTTTGATGTGGAAGAATTTGATATGCCCCTCGAATACGGTTTTAAAATCAGTGCAGAAGAACAGATGCAGGTAGGGAAAAATGGGCTGGAGGCCATTCAGCCTTTATTAGCAGATCCCTACATTACCAGTACTTTATTTACTACCGCTAATTTCGCCATATATTACCCTGATACAATCCGGCAACTGGCAACCAAACATGAGATTGCGTCTCACACTTTCTATCATTCTGATTTTCGTAACGAACATTTACTGCTTTCAAAAAATAAATTAGAGGAAATAACCAGCACAACCGTTACCGGCTTGCGTATGCCACGCATGCGCAAAGTGTCTATGGACGAGGTAAAAAAAGCCGGATATATATACGACTCTTCTATCAATCCAACCTGGTTACCCGGTCGTTATAATAATTTTCACCTGCCCAGAACAGTTTATACAGAAGATGGGGTGACAAGGATCCCAGCATCTGTTTCACCCCATATCAGGATGCCACTCTTTTGGTTAAGTTTTAAGAACCTGCCATACACTGTATTTAAAATGCTGGCATTGCAAACACTTAAAAAAGATGGGTATCTGTGTTTGTATTTTCATCCATGGGAGTTTACGGCTATTGATAATTATGGATTACCGGGGTATACAAAAAAAATAAATGGTAGGCTATTACTTGAACGGCTGCACCGCTTGATATTTGACCTGAAAAAGGAAGCGGATTTTATTTCGATGACCCGTTTTCAGGAAATAAACCCGCTACAGATGCATAACCAAAAGGCCCCAATATAAAGGGCCTCCTGATTTTTACAACCTAAACCTCAACTGCCTATTTAGCTGCACTATTGTAAACACTTATACTTCCGTAAAGTGATACCTGCAGGATCTGTTTTTTAGCCCCATCCTGTAATGAAACATAATAATTTTTTTCGCCGTCCTGGTTAAACTCGATGCTTTCAGTAATGGTAGATGATGCATACTCTTTTTTAATTTTCTGAATGGCATTCAATGGTAATTGTTTCAATTCGATTTTACGGGTGTAGGCAATCATTGCCCCGTTTTCTGAAAAGAAAGCATCTACTTTTTCCTCAGCCAATGTAAAAGAGGCTTTAGTATAATTATCCCGTAAACTCCAGGTAACATTCTCCGCACCAGCAAACTGTGCCTCAAAATTAGTTTTTACTCTATAGTTTACTTTGTTTACATCCAGTGCAAAAGCACTGCTTCCTACTGTTACAACCATCATGGCTGCGATAAATAATTTTTTCATAATTTTTGTTTTTTGGTTTTTACTTTTATTTGTTTGATTGTCATTTTCTGATTGACAAACCAAATGTAGAACACCGTAATATGAACGGTTTTTAATTGTGATGAGAAGAGCGGGAATCATCCCGCGTTGGTATGAACGGTAACAGAATCTATGTTACCGAAAGTTAATTGCGCCTCTAAACTCAATACCAGTAAGCTTTTTGCTGTTTTCATAATAAAATCACAAAAGCCGTTATCAAGTGGTTAATTTTTAAAAGTGGTTGAAGGGAGGCCATGGAATACATAGAATACAAAAAAGTCGGCCACGGATGTACAGATTTATACTGAATAGGGTTAGAATAAATAAATTTGGAAGTAATTATTATTATTTAGACATTTGTCTAAATATACAAATAACTAATTACTGTGAACGCATTATTCAAAGCCCTGAACGATTCTACCCGCAGAGAGATTCTGGAGATGCTGAAAGAGGGAGACCTGACGGCAGGGGACATTGCCGATAAATTTAATATTTCCAAACCCAGCATCTCCCACCACCTCGATCTGCTTAAACAGGCAGATCTTGTAACTTCTGTAAAAGAAGGCCAGTTTATATATTACTCATTGAATACTACTGTAATGGATGAAATGTTAAAATGGTTTATACAATTTACTAAAATAAAAAAGAAATAATTATATGAAAAAGTCATCTCCACTGGGAACACTACTCATCTTCTTCATCATGGCGATCCCCGTAATATATGCAGCCAGCATTTATTCTTCCCTGCCCGAAACAATTCCAACACATTTTGATATTGATGGTAAAGCAAACGGATTTGGCAATAAGAACATGATCTGGTTTACCACTTTACTCTTAGCCGGCATATCGGCTCTGGTGTTCTTGTTAATCAACAACCTGCCAAAGATCGATCCTAAAAAGACGGCAGGACAGTCGCCTGAACTGTTTCATAAACTGGCAGTGATTATTGTTGTGTTTATGTGTGCAATCAACCTTATCATTATTTATGCAACACAAAACGGGTCTTTTAATATAGGCAACCTTATTTTTCCACTGGTAGGATTACTTTTTCTGGTGCTCGGAAATTATATGCACAGTATCAAACCCAATTATTTTGTGGGTTTCCGGCTTCCCTGGACCTTGGAGAATGAAGATAACTGGCGAAAAACACACCAGCTGGTTGGCAAACTCTGGGTAAGTGGCGGATTGGTAATCACCATTGCTACATTATTACTGCCCGTTAAAGCCGGTTTTATTGTGTTCATTGGCATTATGATTGCCATCACCATCATCCCTACCATTTATTCATATCGTTATTATAAAAATCATCAATAATTTGTATTTATGAAAAGTTTTTTAATTGCCTTTATATTTTTATTCTCTGGCATCATAAGTATTGCGCAGGATATTACCGGTAACTGGCAGGGTTTGATACCGGCCGGCGGAAAAAATCTGCGGCTCATTTTTCATGTAACCAAATCAGGAGAAACCTATTCGGCAAAATTTGACAGTCCCGACCAAAATGCATTTGGTTTAAGCTGCAGCAGCGTTACCGTTCTAAACGACAGTCTCTTAATTGGTATTGAACTGGTGAAAGGCGGTTACAAAGGAAAGTGGAATGGTAAAGACATGATTACTGGTGTGTATTCACAAGGCCCGGGCAGTATGGCAATAGATTTGAAAAGAGTAAGTGATGCAGAACTTCCTAAAACCCCTGCTACACAAATTAAGCCACAAACACCAAAGCCACCATTTAGCTATATAATAGAAGAAGTGGGCTATGAGAATACGGTTCAAAAAAACCATCTCGCCGGAACATTTACAAAACCTATGAACGGAAATAAATTTCCCGTGGTACTCATGATCACCGGCAGCGGTCCGCAGGATCGTGATGAAAGCATTGGCATGCATAAACCATTCTGGGTAATTGCCGATTATTTAACCAAACAAGGCATTGCTGTTTTGCGGGTTGATGACAGGGGTATGGGAAAAAGCACAGGTGATTTCAGGGGATCTACTTCAGCAGATTTTGCAACGGATGTGATGGCGGGAATCAATTACCTGAAAACAAGAAGCGATATAGATACCACCAAGATTGGTTTGATTGGCCATAGTGAGGGCGGTATGATTGCACCATATGTTGCAGCCCGCTCTAAAGATGTAGCATTTATTGTAATGCTTGCCGGCCCAGCCATCGGCGGAATACAAACCATGTATTTTCAGGCAGTAGAAAAACCGATGGCTAATTTGAGTGAACATGACAGGAATGCTTACGGACAATTATATAATAAAATGCTTGGAAGAAAATTAGATGACGAAAGGGGTAAATTAGATGTAGACCAGGGAAAAGATATCACCGTATATACAAGGAATGCTTTTATGAACTGGAAAAAGAAACAACCCGATTCTACATTAAAAGTACTGATTCACGGAACAGATGAAGAAGTGATCAAATTAATGTCAGATGGATTTCGTGACTTTGAAAGGCCTTGGTGGCGTTTCTTTTTAACCTATGATATTGCAAAAGACCTGCAAAAATTAAAGATCCCGGTATTTGCTTTGAATGGAGAAAAAGATGAACAGGTAGATTCTAAAGCCAACCTGGCTGCCATCAAAACCATTTTCACCAAAAACAAAAACACCCGGTACAGAACCTATGAAGTACCCGGCGTAAACCATCTTTTCCAGCACTGCAAAGCGTGTGGAAGCGTAAGTGAATACCTGACATTGGATGAGACTTTTGATACGGCTACTTTAACGATTATAGGGAATTGGATAAAAGAGCAGGTGAAGTGAGTGGTGAGCGGTGAAATGACAATGGTTACCTTAAATTTGTTGTACAACATTTTATTATCTATGCGTCCAGAATTTCTCAACTCACCCTGAACTACTCACTACTCAGAATTCACGATTCCCCATGAACTACCTCGCCCATGCCTATCTCTCTTTTCATAACCCCGATATTCTCGTGGGTAATATGATCAGTGATTTTGTAAAGGGCAAAAAACAATTTGATTACCCGGATACTGTTCAAAAAGGGATCCGTTTGCACAGGGCCATTGATACATTTACCGACCAGCATGCCGCTACTAAAGAGGCCAAACAATATTTTAAACCTGCAGTAGGTGCTTATGCCGGGGCATTTATGGATGTGGTGTATGATCATTTCCTGGCATTGGATAGCAATGAATTATCAGCAACCGGCTGGAAGGGTTTTGCAGAAGAAGTCTATCTTCAATTAGCAGCACAGAAATCTATCTTACCTGAAAAATTTTCACGGATATTACCTTATATGACCACACAGAACTGGTTGGTTAATTACCGGTTTACCACAGGTATTGAAAATAGTTTTAACGGACTGGCTCGAAGGGCAGTTTATTTGAGCGGATCGGCACAGGTATTTGCCTTGTTTACAGAACATTATTCCGCATTGGAAAGGCATTACAGGGATTTTTTTCCGGATGTTAAAAAATTTGCCTGGTCGCATTTAGACACACTCCTAATACAATAGGCGGTTATCTTTGACAAAATTTTTTATATGAAGGCGATTGTAAGCTTAGTTTTCTTTTTTGCAGTTGTTTGTACCCAGGCCCAGCCCAAGCCAACAGACCTTGACCGGTCGCCCATGGATATGAGTTATTGGCCCGCCAATTATCCCATTTTAAAAATGAGTGGTAAAACGAAAGATATGCCCGTAGCCAGGGTTATTTACGGAAGGCCCCTTAAAAATGGACGTTCCATTTTCGGTGGTATTATTAAATATAATGATATCTGGCGTTTAGGTGCCAATGAGGCAACCGAAATTGAGTTTTTTAAAAATGTAAAAATCGGCGGCAGGCAAGTGGCAAAGGGGCGTTACACTTTGTATTGTATACCCGATGAAAATAAATGGACGCTGATTTTTAACAAGGATAATTATGCATGGGGAAGTTTCACCTATGATCCTAAAAAAGACCTTTTGCGAACAGATATAACCGTAGATAAAAATTCGGAAATAGTAGAGCCCCTGACGATATATTTTGACGAAACCCGGAATGGGGCCAACCTTATTTTTTTATGGGATGATCTGAAAGCAGTATTACCCATTGGCGCAGCTGCTGATGACGTTGTTTTGCCCGTAAAGAAAGGCTCTGTACAAAAAGACAGTGTACCGGCAAAAAAGAATTAATTAATACCTATACCATACGGTATGGTTTTATCAGCGTATACCCATCATTAATCGCATCTTTGCATTTAAACCAGATTTCATGAAACTTGCTACAAAATATATCCATGCCGGAACAGAGCCCGATCCCTCTACCGGTGCTATTATGACACCTATTTATCAAACTTCTACTTATGTGCAGGAGGCCCCCGGGGTAAATAAAGGATTTGAATATGCACGCAGTCAAAATCCAACGCGCAAAGCATTGGAAGAAGCCTATGCCCAGATAGAAAATGGAAAATTCGGCCTTGCTTTCGGAAGTGGTGTTGCGGCAACAGATGCTGTGATAAAATTATTATCTCCCGGCGACCAGGTGATTGCAGCAAATGATATGTATGGTGGTACCTATCGCCTGTTCACTAAAATATTTGCTAAATATGGTATACAGTTTACGTATGTTGATACGACTGATGTATCCAATATTCAAAAAGCAATTACACCCAATACCCGGCTTATCTGGATTGAAACACCCACCAATCCATTGATGAATATAACAGATATTGCTGCAGTAGCCTCAGTAGCCAAAAATGCCAAAGCCTTGCTTTGTGTTGATAATACATTTGCTTCACCCTATTTACAAAACCCCTTGGACCTAGGTGCGGACCTGGTAATGCATTCCGCTACCAAATACCTGGGCGGGCACAGCGATGTTATACAGGGATGCTTAATGATGAATGATGCCGCCCTCAGGGAACAATTATATTTTATACAAAAAAGTTGCGGCGCCGTACCTGGTCCGATGGATTGCTTTCTGGTATTGCGTGGCATTAAAACATTGCATATACGCATGCAGCGGCATTGTGAGAACGGTGAAAAAATCGCGCATTTTCTACGTAGTCATCCTAAAGTTGCCAAAGTGTATTGGTGTGGTTTTGAGGACCATCACAATTATGCCATTGCTAAAAAACAAATGCGTGGTTTTGGCGGCATGATGAGCTTTGAGTTGAAAAATGATAGTGTGGATGAAGCGAAAAGGGTTTTATCTGCAACAAAAATATTCGCACTGGCCGAAAGTTTAGGTGGCGTTGAGTCATTGATCAACCATCCGGCATCTATGACGCATGCTTCCATACCACGGGCTGAAAGAATTAAAAATGGTTTAAGCGATAGCCTAATTCGTTTGAGTATAGGCATTGAAGATGTGGAGGATTTAATTGAAGACCTTACACAGGCCATCGGCTAATTTTTAAAAGCGCACAAAAACATAATTTAGGAGAAGGGCACATAGGTAAAATACTATGTGCCCTTCATTTTTCCATCTCCTAATGTGTTTCAAAAAATGCTTTTTTACCCAGCTATTTTAATAAGTAGATTGCATACAATGAATAGGCAAATCTCTGTATAATGAAGTGATGAAAACAAAGGAATATAAACAGCTGAAAATTTTTTTTGATGAAAAGGTAGCGCAATACAACCGCCCGTCATTTATCAAAGATGACCCTATTTGCATACCCAGGCGTTTTACCAAAAAGCAGGATATTGAAATTGCCGGTTTATTCGCCGCCGTTTTCGCCTGGGGTAACCGCACCACCATCATCAACAAATCAAAGGAGTTAATGGGGTTAATGGACAATTCGCCCCACGATTTTTGTTTGCACCACCATACCGCAGATTTAAAAAACATAGAGGGGTTTAAACACCGGACATTCAATACAACTGATCTGTTATATTTTGTTGAGTTCCTGAAACAACATTACACAGATCACCAAAGTCTCGAAGACGCTTTCTTTAAAAAAAATGATTCTTCCCATGCTGGAGATGTCGTTGAATATGCATTAATAAATTTTCACAATAATTTTTTCTCCCTGGAGCATGTGCCCAACAGGACCAAAAAACACATAGCCACTCCCTTTAAAGGCTCTACCTGTAAACGGTTGAACATGTACCTGCGATGGATGGTTAGAAAAGATAAACAGGGTGTGGATTTTGGTCTCTGGAAAAAAATAAAACCATCCGAACTCATTTGTCCGATAGACCTGCATGTTGCGCGGGTTGCCAAACGTTTTGGTTTGCTGCAAAGGAAACAGATAGATTGGCAGGCCGCCGTTGAATTAACAAACTACCTGCGCACATTAGACCCGCAAGATCCGGTTAAATATGATTTTGCATTGTTTGGATTGGGGGTGATAGAAAAATATTAATACAAATGCATATCATCCTGATGACCATTTTACAAGATCAGAAGAAAAACATATTATTCTGCTTTCCACCCACTTTTGCTTTCTGGGTACCCAGTGACCTGATATTATAACTGTACGTAAGCATAAAATAGCGCTGTAAAACATTAGTTCTGCTATCATAGATTACATTTCCAGTGATATACCGGGTTACATTGTTATTCTTGTTAAGTATGTCATATACAGCCAGTTTCACCTGCCCCTTGTCTTCTTTAAGCATCAAGAAAGTAAGTGCTGCATTCCAGTAAACATTGCTTTTAGGCAAACCTGGTGCGAGTGTGCTGATATAATTGTAGGCAACATTTGTTTCCCAAACCATTTTTTTAGGCAACCTTACAATGAATTCACCTTGCAGGTTTTGTGCTGTATAATCGGTGCTGGAAAATACTTTGCTCGTGTAGGTGTTTTTGCGCAGGTTAATACCAAGAGTAGGGTTAAACTCGATCACATCATGCCAGTTCATATTGAATCTTAACGTAGGATAGAAACCATAAGAAGATGTTTCACTCAGGGTATTGTTAAAATGCATGGGTGTAGTGGTTAGATTTCCTGATATCCCTGCATCTACAGAAAAAAGGAATTTTGGATTTTTCTTATATTGTTTATTTACACGGAAACCAAAACTGAGCCGCTTACTACCATTTACATTTATCGGTGAGCTTATCTGCACGCCGTTACTGTTAACTATCAGTGATTGTATAACCGCATCATCTTCCAGCGTACCATTAAGGTTTATATTATAATTTAGGTTTCGTTTTATATCGAATATACTTCCATTCATGTATAGGTTTGTTTGTCGTGAAGGTCGCAGTCCGGGATTTCCATTCACAATATAAAATGGATTGGAAATATCTGTTACCGGGTTTAGGTAACTGATGGAGGGTGCAAATGTATTTTGGGATATATTCATATACACTCTTTTCCAGGTAAGGCCTGTATTAAACAACAAGTTAGAATAATGAAGACTGCTGGGTGTACCTTTTGCATAGTTATTATTAATCCACTGTTCAAAGAGGTTGCCCCCAAAGTTAACCCTCACCTTATTGATGCGGTAACTGAAACTAAGTACATTTGACCAGCGTGTTTGCTCTCTGCGCAAGTCGTTACTAAGGTTTGTATTAAGACTGTCATAAAATCCACTTGCTGCATGCTTTGCATAGATACCGATCAGTTGTGCCTGGTTACTATATTCGATCCGCTCATTAAAATGAAGGGTAAATTTTGACGAAAGCTGGTCGCTGTAATCAATACTAAAGCTGGTATTCGTATTAGGAGAATTATTACGCCGCAATTGTCGAACAACCAGTGTAGAAGTAGATGGATATAAATACTGGTTAAGACTCTCATTAATAATATCAACCGGATTCCGGTTATAATTCAGGTTATGGGAGAGTAATATCGATCTGCTTCTTTTGTTTTTAAACCGATAAGTAAGAAAAACATTGTAATTATATGCTTGATTTATCCCGGTCGTGACTGAAGTGCCATTACTGCTGCTTACTGCACCAAATTTATTATTCTGAGTACCACCAGAAGTAAATGAATTTGCATCACTGGTATTATAAGTAATCCCACCGCTGAAGGTTATATTTGTCAGGGAATCTTTGCGCCAGTTACCACCGGTGCTGATTGTGTGTGAATGGGTGCGGGTATAAGAATTACCACCGCCCTGCGACATCAGAACAGTATCTCCGAAGAATCTTTGCGAACTGCCGTCCTGTACTACCTTACTATGTGAGCCGCCATAAAAATACTGGGCATAGAAAGACAGATTTTTGTTGGGCGTATGATTCAGGTTAAAACCAGCCCCTGTTGATGTGGTCAGGCCGGTACCTGTTCCTCCGAATGAGATGCCATTGATGGCAAATCCATCCCTGCCGCCACCACTCCACATACTCATGCTGTTAAAACCGCTTCTGTTAAAGCCACCTAACTGCGTTACATCCTGTATACTAAAACTGCTCTTGTTGATATTATTACTGAATGCTAACAAGCTCATTTGCAAAGTATCGCGGAAAGTATTGATGATGCCACCAGCCTCATATCTTTCATCTGTTCCCGCTCCGCTATACACTTTGCCAAACAAGGCTTTTTTGATCCCTTTCTTCAAAGTAAGGTTGATCACTTTACCTATATTACTCATATTGCCATCATTGTTCTGCGCAATCTCATCTTTGTCATCCATTACCTGCACTTTATCAACCAGATTACTTGGCAGGTTCCTGGTAGCCATTTTAGGGTCATCCCCAAAAAATCGTTTTCCATCTACCAGTATACGGTTCACTTTTTGCCCGTTTACCCTAATATCACCGTTCTCATCTACTTGTATGCCTGGCAATTTCTTCAGCAGGTCTTCCAATAATGCCGAAGGCAGTGTTTTAAATGCTGATGCATTAAATTCAATCGTATCTTTTTTGATAACAACCGGCGGACGCTCGGCAATAACGATTACTTCATCCAGTTGCTTCGAAGTACCGGTCATTTTTATACTGCCGAAGCTGATCGCAGGCAGGGCAACTGTTACAACAAAGTCTCTTCTGAAAGCCTCATAACCGGAATAGGTGGCCATTAAACGAAGTGGTACATCAAAAGGGAGTCCTGGTATTTTAAATTCACCCGATTCATTACTCAAACGGTAGGTAATAATACTGGTATCTTTTGCTTTAAATATGGTAATGGTAGTCAAGGGTAACAGTTTCTTTCCTGAACTATCGGTAATCTTACCTGATATACTGCCCGATTGGGCATAGGCCCATACTGTAAATAACAATGCCGCAGCAGTGGTTATGCATCTCATAAGCTATAAAAAATTATACGTTCTGGTTTCTATCAGTAATTACTGCTTGGCGTAATAACTAATTTCATTCAGCATTAAACATAAACTAAATAGCAAGTTTATAAACTAGTTTTTTAGTTAATTTATTGTTTTTTTAACGCAATGGCAACAGGCTATGTGATTTATTGCAACATAGGGGATTATCCGACTGACGGATTTCTCCTAAGCATTATCGGTGATGCAAAGCGCCATATCCTGGCCGGCTTCCTGGTATTTATTTCTATAGGATTTGTATGGAAGCGGTGCAAAAAACTGCCGATAAAGCAGGTGCTGGTTTTTCATACATGGTTAGTATTGGATACACATTAATCGCTACTATAAAGAGACCCTTTCAAAAAAGGTTGGAACAATGGCCGCCGCCCTGCCGATCGTGGCGACGGTCTCTTACACGGTGGGTGAATTGCTCGAGGACCGCCATACCGCATTGCTGGCCGCCCC
>JANXUL010000237.1 GCA_025356235.1 Bacteroidota bacterium | reverse complement strand
TGCCGAATACGCGCGGTTTCAATATCCCCAATAATTTCCGCTTTATGCAACTGGTAGATGGAATAGATATGCAGGCCGCAACACTGGGCGTGCCTTTGGGAAATGCGATCGGGCCAACGGAACTGGATATCCAAAGTATTGAAGTCACACCCGGTGCAGCCTCAGCATTATATGGAATGAATGCCATCAATGGTATGGCTAATCTCATTACCAAAAATCCATTTAATTCGCAGGGGTTGAGTGTATTTCAAAGGGCAGGGGTAAACCATGTTGATGGAAAAGACCATGGTGTTAGTTCTTTAACAGAAACAGCTATCCGCTATGCAAAAGCGTTCAATAATAAATTCGCTTTTAAAATAAATGTAAGTTATTTACGGGGTGTAGACTGGATATCTGATACAAGAAAAGACCAGAATACGAATAACAAGATCACCGCGAACCTCTCATATCCGGTGTTGGATGGGGATAATAATATTGCTTTTGATGGTTGGAATAAATATGGCGATGATGCATTGGCAGGCAGTAATACAGTTTCGGTAACAGGTCTTACCATAGACGGGCAGCCTAATAAAACCCTGACTGTTGCCCGAACCGGTTATTGGGAAAAAGACCTGGTTGATCCGAAAGTAGATAACCTGAAATTTGATATTGCTTTGCATTATCGTATTAATCCACGCACCGAATTAAAGTATACATACAGAATTGGCAAAATGGATGGTGTATTCCAGCGGGGAAATAAGGTAAAACTGGATGATGTAGTGGTTCAAAACCATCAATTGGAAGTAAAGGGAAGCAACTTTACAGTGAAGGCCTATATCTCAAAAGAAAATACCGGCAACTCCTATAATGTTAAGCCGTTGGCTGATAATTTAGACCTCTATACCGGGGGTAATGCCAATGTATGGGGCGCAAAATATAAAACTGCGTTGAATGAATTTGCTGGTACGCACGGTGGTTCTTTATCATCGGCCAATCTGGTTGCTGCCACTCAATATGCACGCCAGCAGGCAGACAAAGGGCGTGTGGAACCGGGTACTGAACGTTTTACTATTGTAAAAGATTCCATTATAAAAATTAATAACTGGGATATCAAATCAGGCACTATTCCCAATGCACCAGTAACAGGCGGGGCGGCATTGGTTCAGAAAAGTAATTTATACCATATTGAAGGGCAATGGGATCTTTCACAAGCTGTAAAATTCATCAACCTGTTAATCGGTGCCGATGCACGTGTGTATGAATTGATACCCGACGGAAATAATTTTGTTGATTTCAAACGTGCCATAGCAGACAGGAACACTGCCTTACCCGATGGCAGTTTCGGAAGTAATACGTATTATAAGAAGTTCGGCGCTTTTGCGCAGGTTACCAAAACATTGTTTACTGACAAGCTTAAACTAAACGGTTCTTTGCGAATAGATGATAACCCGGATTTTTCTGCCAGGCTCACGCCACGCCTTGCTGCAGTATATACGTTTAAGGAAAAACATAATTTCCGTTTTACTTACCAGCAGGGATACCGTTTTCCTGCCCTGTTTGAAGCATTGTCTTATGTAAATAACGGAAGGGTAAAACGCGTAGGTATTTTACCTTTCATCAACGAAGGACTGGGTTATCGTGAAAACAGCTATACACAATCTTCCGTAGCTATTTTTAATGCTGCTATAAAAGCTTCGGGTAATACGGACGCGGCAGCATTGGCTAATCGTAACTTACTGCAGGTGGCTAACCTGCCCAATGGCGTACCTGAAGGAATAAATTCTTTTGAGGTAGGATATAAAAGTGTGTTGTTCGATAACAAACTTATTCTCGATGTTGATGCATATTCTAATATATATACAGGCTTCCTTGGCCAGGTGCAGGTATATGTGCCCATTGCAGAAATGGTTGGGTCAGATGCAGCTGTAATTGCTATGGTTGACAGGAACAGGGATGCCACAACTGCAGGTTCAGGAAACGCTGCCAGTAAAGGGCAGGAACGTTACCGTGTGTACTCCAATGCAAAAAACAAATACACGACTTATGGTTCTTCATTAGGTGTTACGTACCAGTTCTACAAAACCTTTGCCTTGTCTGGTAACCTGAATTATAATAAGATTAATGAAAATGCTAACGCAGACCTGTTTATAACAGGGTTCAATACTCCACAATGGACATCCAATTTTTCCTTGGGTAACAGGGCCGTAACGAAAAATATGGGATTTAATATTGTTTGGAAATGGCAGGATAGTTTTTTATGGGAAAGTCCATTGGTAACAGGAGAGATAGGTGCTATTAACAATGTAGATGCGCAGGTTACAATCAGGTTACCGGCTGTAAAATCTACCATCAAACTGGGAGGTGCCAATATTTTAAATAACCGGCATATCCAATACGCAGGCGGCCCAACCATTGGGGCTTTGTATTATGTGGCGGTTACGCTGGATGGGTTACTGGGTAAGTAAACGGTAAGATATTAATTGAATAAAAATATTTTTAAAACCCAAAGGAAAATAGAGTAAAAATGGGATTACATTATACTATCACTATGTATCCTTATCTATTCTATGTTATTAAAAATGATAATAATACAAGAGTCTACCAAAACAATAGAATTTATCTTACTTTGCCTGACACCGTATTGATAAGGACAATATAAAAAAATATTTTGCCAAAAACAGGATTACCACCCATATCATCAAATGAACAGCCGGCAGTTGAAACCAACTGCCTTTTTCCCGTTTTCCTAAAGTTAGAAACACTCCGTTTATTAATTGTTGGCGGTGGATATGTAGGTATGGAGAAATTACAGGCTGTATTGCAGAACTCACCGGCCACTTCAATTACTTTAATAGCAGCCAGCATCAGCAATGATATCAGGCAACTGGCTTCTTCGCACGCAAATATACGATTGATAGAAAAACACTACGATATACAGGATCTTAATGAGGTTGATTTGGTGATTGCAGCTGTAAATGATATAGTCGTAAGTGAACAGATACGGGTTGATGCAAAAGAAAAAAAACTATTGGTCAACGTAGCCGATAAACCTGAACTATGTGATTTCTATTTGAGTTCCGTCGTTAAAAAAGGCAACCTGAAAATTGCCATATCTACCAACGGTAAATCCCCCACCATTGCCAAACGTTTAAAAGAGGTATTGAACGAAATCATCCCTGATGAAATGGATGATGTACTGAACGATATGCAAAGCATACGCCAAACCCTGAATGGTGATTTTTCAGAGAAAGTAAGGCAACTGAATGACCTTACAAAAATACTGGTGGCAAAACAGGTATCGCTGGAAGAATTAAACCTGCAGAAACCCAAAGAAAAAAAATGGCAGCAGATTGTCAAATGGTGCCTGTTCGCTTTTGTATTTATGATTGTAGGGCATACTATTTTTTCTTTCTTTCCCTCAAGCAAAGTGTATGATGTCATTAAATCTGTTCCGGATTATATAGATACCCGTTCCTTTCTTATCATGTTACTCACAGGGTTTATGGCGCAGATGGTAGACGGCTCTTTGGGTATGGGTTATGGAACCATTTCTACCACCTTCCTGCTGGCCAATGGGGTTAGCCCGGCAGTGGTAAGCAGCAGGGTGCATTCCGCCCGTGTATTCTCCAGTGGTGTTTCCGGTTACAGTCATCACCGGTTTGGCAATATCAATAAAAAATTATTTAAAGCATTGGTTATCCCCGGTATCATAGGCGCGGTAGCCGGTGCTACATTGGCTTATATCGGACAGGAATATTCTGCTTACGTACGTATACCACTGGCTATATATACCAGTTATCTCGGTTACTTTATCATAAAAAAAGCATTGCGTAAAAAGAATGTGCAGGATAAAGTAAAACGTGCCGGCTGGCTGGCGGGTATCGGTGGCTTCATGGATGCATTTGCAGGGGGTGGATGGGGTGCACTCGTTACCAGCACCCTGATCTCAAAAAGAAAATCTGCCCGTTATGTAATAGGATCTGTTTGCCTGGCAGAATTTTTTGTAGTATTTGCCAGTTCGGTTACGTTCTTCATCCTACTAAAGCATATACCCATTACAGACGTACTTGGATTAATCATCGGCGGTATTATTGCTGCACCGATCGCTGCAAGGCTGGTAGGTAAACTACCCCTGAAGACCATGTATTTTTTGGTGGGTGGATTGGTAGCATTAACGAGCCTTTTTACTTTATGGAAGGCCGTTAGTTTGGTTTTACATTAACCTGTGCAGGATACCGTAATTTTTTATAAATATTTTATAGGCAGGAATTTTTTATTTACCTGACTATTTACTGCATTAGACAGTGTAGAATAAACTAAACGCGGATTTGCAAATCATAACAAAGATAAATCTGTGTATCAGCTGCTTAACTTTCTTTTAGGGTTTCTAAACTATTCTCAATAAATTTAGCTATAAATACAATCTTATGCAACGAAGAAAATTTATGCAGCAAAGTTTATTGGCTGGTGGCGGATTATTATCCGCTTCAGGTTTATTGGCAAAAGAGCCGATACTAAATGATACAGAAAATGCCCAGCCGTTTAAATGTAACTACGGCATACATGACGGCATGTTTAAAAACCATGCCGGTGCCGACTTTGTTAACCAGATAAAATTTGCCCACAGTATGGGCTTCCGGGCCATAGAAGACAATGGCATGATGAGTCGCACGCCCGAACAACAAAAACGTATTGGAGATGCACTGGCACAATTGGGTATGACGATGGGGGTATTTGTAGTGGAGTTTGATAAATGGCCCTTATCTACTTCGTTAACCGGAGGAAAAAAAGAATGGAAAGATAAATTCATACAATATTGTAAAGATGCGGTGGAAGTAGCCAAACGCTGCCATGCCAAATGGATGACAGTAGTGCCCGGCAATTATGAAAGAAGCCTTCCCGAAGGGTATCAAACTGCTAACGTTATTGAAGCCATGCGCCGCGGCAGCGAAATATTTGAACCGCATGGGCTGATAATGGTAATGGAACCCTTAAGTGATACACCCGACCTATTCCTGCGGCATTCAGATCAAACTTATGCCATCTGCAAAGCAGTGAATAGCCCATCCTGCAAAATCTTGTTTGATATGTACCACATGCAACGAAATGAAGGTAATATGATCGTTAATATAGACAGGGCCTGGGATGAGATCGGCTATTTCCAGATAGGCGATAACCCCAACCGGAAAGAACCCGGTACTGGTGAAGTGAACTATAAAAATATTTTCAAACACCTTAACGAGAAAGGCTTTAAAGGGGTTTTGGGCATGGAACATGGCAATGCCAAACCCGGAAAAGAAGGCGAACTGGCATTGATCAAAGCATATCGGGAAGCGGATAGCTTTTAGAACGTGAGTAGTGAGTAGTTAGTGGTGAGTAATGGGATGTATGTAAGAATTTTATCTACTCACAATTCACGATTCCCCCTCAGGAAGAGTACAATATTCTATCCCTTATTTTTCGCTATTATTCATACATTGATTATACAAAATAATGCCTGCCATGAGAAAAATTGCCTGCCTGGTTATCTCCATGCAACTATTGGTCATTACTGCTATTGCACAGTCTGCCGTACAAAACCTTCTTGTAGAAAATAGCCATAACCCAATTGGGCTGGATATTACGATGCCTCGTTTTAGCTGGCAACTGGTGAGTGATAAACGCAACGTTGCGCAAACTGCGTATGAGATACAGGTATTTACCGATCAAAAAGGGAAAGCACCTGTTTGGCGTTCGGGTAAAATAATGTCTGCACAGTCTGTATTTGTGCCATATGCCGGTACAGCTTTGCAAAGTGGTAAAAAATATAAATGGCAGGTACAGGTTTGGGATAATGTAAATAAAACAGCTTTACAAAGTGATACGGCCTCCTTTCAAATGGCTTTGTTACAAGCCAGTGACTGGAAAGCGAAATGGATAGAACCCGGTTATAAAGAAGACAGTGTAATGCGCCCCAGCCCTTTGTTAAGGAAAGAATTTTCTGCCAATAAAAAAATTGCGTCAGCAACCGCTTATATAACAGCGCATGGTTTATACGAGGGACAAATAAATGGCCGGCGTATTAGTGATGCTTATTTTACACCCGGTTGGACATCTTACAGCAAACGGTTACAATACCAGGTGTACGATGTAACCAATATGATCAGTAAAGGCAATAATGCAATCGCTGTTTCATTGGGAAATGGTTGGTACCGGGGGGTGATTGGTTTTTCAAATAATCATGATGTGTACGGAAAAGACATTGCACTTCTTTTTCAATTAGATATTCTGTATACTGATGGAACGAACGAAACAATTATGTCTGACGGCAGCTGGAAATCATCTACAGGAACTATCCGCTACGCAGAAATTTATAATGGCGAAACCATTGATGCAAGGGAAGACAAAAAAGGCTGGGCAATGCCGGGTTATGATGATGCAGGCTGGAATGCTGTAAAAGTAACTACGCATCCCATGAATGTTTTAATCGCAACGTATAATGAACCAATCAAAAAGAAAGAAATATTTAAACCGGTTCGGATATTTAAAACACCCAAAGGAGAGCAGGTAATTGATTTTGGCCAAAACCTGGTTGGTTGGGTAACCCTGAAAGTAAAAGGCAACGCTGGTGACAAAATCGTTGTATCACATTCAGAAGTAATGGATAAAACGGGCAATTTTTATACCACCAACCTTCGCGCAGCCAAAGCACAGGATACGTATATTTTAAAAGGTGGGGAAGAAGAAATATTTGAACCGCATTTTACCTGGCATGGCTTTCAGTTTATCAAACTCGAAGGCTACCCGGGTGAGATAAAAGCAGAAAATTTTACAGCAGTTGCCATGTATTCAGATATGGCACCTACGGGCGGTTTCAGTTCATCCAATGCATTGGTAAATCAGTTGCAACACAATATCCAGTGGGGACAGAAAGGCAATTTCTTGGACGTTCCCACAGATTGCCCCCAACGCGATGAACGTTTAGGCTGGACGGGTGATGCGCAGGTTTTTTCAAGAACAGCTGCATTTAATATGAACGTAAACAATTTTTTTTCCAAATGGCTGAGGGATGTGGAAGCTGATCAATTAACAAATGGGAGTGTTCCCTTTGTGGTTCCGAATGTATTGGGTACTGGTGCCGTGGGCTCCACCGGATGGGCCGATGTAGCTACTATTATTCCATGGAACGTTTACCTGGCGTATGGCGATAAGCGAGTGCTTGAACAGCAATACGCCAGCATGAAGAATTGGGTGGGCTATATGCAAAACAGCAGCAAGAATAATTTGTGGAATACCGGTTTTCATTTCGGCGACTGGTTATTCTATCGCCCAGATGATGATAATGATGGAAGGGCAGCGGTTACAGATAAATACCTTATCGCACAATGTTTTTATGCCAACTCAACCCAGTTGTTAATCAATGCAGCAAAGGTTTTAGAAAAAATGGAAGATGCAGCTAAGTATGAAATTTTATTGCAAAAAATTAAAGAAGCATTCATAAAAGAATACCTTACTGCCAACGGCCGGCTGGTATCCGGAACACAAACGGCTTATGTACTTGCCTTAAATTTTGATATGTTACCGGAGGCATTAAGGCAACAGGCAGCAGACAGGTTAGCAGAAAATATTAAAAGTTACAATAACCATTTAACTACTGGTTTTTTAGGAACGCCTTATCTCTGTCATGTATTAACGCGTTTTGGTTATACTGATATTGCGTATAATCTTTTATTGCAGGAGAAATATCCATCCTGGTTATACCCTGTAAAAATGGGTGCCACCACTATCTGGGAAAGATGGGATGGTATTAAACCTGATGGATCCTTCCAGGTGCCTTCTATGAATTCTTATAACCACTATTCTTATGGCGCGATAGGAGATTGGATGTACCGTGTAATGGTTGGATTGGATACGTATGATGATGGCCCGGGATACAAGCACATCAAAATAAAACCACATATCGGTGGTGGGTTTACCAATGCTTCAGCTTCGTTACAAACTTATTATGGAAAATTGAGCAGCAGCTGGAAAGTGGATGCAGATAAAACCTACATGGATGTTGAAATACCTGCCAATACTACTGCTACTGTTTTTATTCCTGCAAAGAATGCCGGTTCGGTAACGGAAAGTGGTGCGGCAGTAAGTGCTGTTGATACAAGAATGGAAGAAGGATATGTGGTGGTTAAGTTGGGTTCGGGTATGTATCACTTTATTATATTTAAGCAGTAAAATAATTATAGGCGAGGTAGTAAAAAATCACTTTAAATGAAACGATTAATAACACTGATATTATTGTCAGTAACACTTTCTGTAAATGCACAGTACACCAAAGACATTAACCCTACCTTACTCAACAGGCAATGGCCCGCTTCCTGGATAACCTGTCCTGATGTACCACAGCGTGATTATGGGGTGTATCATTTTCGTAAAACATTTTCAACAGGTCAGGTGCCGGCGAAGTTCGTTGTACATGTATCAGCCGATAACCGGTACCGGTTATTCGTTAATGGCATAGCTGTTTGCAGTGGACCTGCAAGAGGTGATTTGTATAACTGGTATTTTGAAACTATTGACATAGCCCCGTATTTGAGAAACGGGAGCAATACCATTGCTGCATTGGTCTGGAACATGGGAGTATACGCACCTGTGGCACAGATATCCAATCAAACTGCATTTGTATTGCAGGGAAATGGGGATGCAGAAAAAGTAATCAATACTGGCGAAGGATGGAAAGTATATCACAATACATCATATACACCTTGCTCAACGGATAATGCATCGCGCTTACGCACGTACATGGTTATCGGTCCGGGCGACCAGGTAGACGCAGCTAAATATCCATGGGGATGGGAGAAGTCTGGGTTTATAGATTCAACATGGAAGCCAGTAAAAAAAATAGCCAATCCTGTTCCGGTGGGATATGGATCAGATAATCTCTGGACATTGCAGCCGCGCAATATCCCCCTGATGCACGAAACCAAACAAAGGATATCCGTTGTAAGAAGGGCAACAGGCATTAATGTATCTAATGACTTTTTAGAAGGTAAGACGGGGTTAGTGATACCTGCCAATAAAACAGTGAGTATTTTATTGGATCAATCATTTAATACGGTAGCATATCCCGAATTATTAGTCAGCAATGGCAAAGGTAGTTCTGTAAAATTAACGTACGCAGAAGCCTTGTTTGAAAAAGATGGACAGAAAGGAAACCGAAACCAGATTAACGGAAAGGATATTATAGGTAATTACGATGTGTTTATTCCTGATGGAGGAGCAAAAAGATTGTTCCGTCCCCTTTGGTTTCGCACCTATCGTTTTATGCAATTGGATATTGTTACAAGCGATGAACCATTGGTGATTGATGACCTGTATGGAACTGCAACCGGTTATCCTTTTGACGTAAAAGCCTCTTTTAGTAGTAACGATGAATCACTAAAACAAATATGGGATATCGGTTGGCGCACGGCACAACTCTGTGCAGGTGAAACCTATTTTGATTGCCCTTATTATGAACAATTACAGTATGAAGGGGATACACGTATTCAATCATTGATATCCTTGTATGTTACCGGAGATGATAGGTTAATGCGTAAAGCCATACTTGATTTTTATCATTCCAGGGTGCCCGAAGGACTTACACAAGGGCGTTACCCGAGTAGCCGCCTGCAGGTGATACCGCCATTTTCTTTATTCTGGGTTTCGATGATTTATGATTACTGGATGCATGCGAAAGACCAGCAATTCGTATCAGATTTTTTAATTCCTGTTATAGGTGTATTAGATTGGTTTGAAAAAAAGATTGACAAAAATAAAAACATGCTCGGCCCGATGAAGTGGTGGTGTTTTGTAGACTGGAACCATGCATTTCCCGGTGGTACACCAGATGGTGCACAGGATGGTAACTCATCTGTAATAACCCTTCAGTATGTAAACACATTGCAGCAGGCAGCAGACCTGTTTACTTTTTTTGGCAAACCCAATGAAGCTGTGCACTACCGAGAACTGGCAACAAGCTTACGTACTGCCACTTACCGCCAGTGTTTTGATGTAAAAAAAGGGTTGATGGCCAATACACCACTCAAAAATACTTTTAGCCAGCACGCAGGTATCATGGCAGTCCTTACAGGATGTGTGCCTGAAAAAGACATGAAAGTGGTAATGAAAAAAGTATTGTACGATACATCACTCAGCCAGGCTACATTTTATTATCGATTTTACCTGAACCGTGCTTTGAAAAAAGCAGGTATGGCTGATATGTATTATTCGCAACTAAAACCGTGGCGAGGAATGATTGATAACGGCCTCACCACCTTTGCAGAAAACCCCGATCCCACACGTTCTGATTGTCATGCCTGGAGTTCAAGTCCTAATTATGATTTCTTTGCTACTATCTGCGGTATCGTTCCATCAAAGCCAGGGTTTGCTGCTGTAAGAATTGAGCCTGCATTGGGTGAATTGAAGCAGGTAACAGCCAGCATGCCACACCCTGACGGAACCATCAGCCTAACCCTTCATCGGAAAGGCGAGAATGGTGTAGAAGCACAAGTGAGTTTACCGGCAAAGCTTACAGGGGATTTTGTATGGAAGGGAAAAGTGATTAAGCTTACCGGAGGTAAGCAGAACATCGTTTTATAACTAATCTGGAAACCGCTTCGATTTCCACTCCTCTCTCTTGCCTGAAGAGAAGTAGACGGGTATGATTGCGCATATGCTTAATCTATTTGAACTATCTATTTTAAATACAACCGCTAAAAAGACATTAAACGAAAATGATATTGGGTTACTTTCCGAATAATTAAGTATTAATAATAAAGACAATCTTTGACTTTATTTGAAAGACATAAAATTTCAACTGCCTTCTTAGGGCTTTATCTATTGTTGTGGGCTTTTATTATATATTATTACTTATTTAAACCTCAACCAGACCAGCCAACTTGTGATTTTACGCCTCTTGTTGTTATTTTTTTTTCGCCAATTATAGCCCTTATATATATAAGTGTGTTGTTAATTAAATTCTTTACTTCAAAAAAATCTTTCAATACAGATTATTTATTTTTTATAGTAATCGTTATTTTTCCATTAGTTATCGGGATGTTTTATTTAATGGGAATGTAAACTTTCCATAAGCGGGGTCTCTAAAATAAAGAATTGTATAATAGCAATCCTTACAAGGAAGCGCGAAGGGTAAGTGAAAAAGGTGTCTCCCTATGCTTTACCGAATGCTACAGTATAAACTACGCTGTTTTCTCGCTCATCATCTGAAAATCAGTTGAGATGGTAATAATACCATTAAGGATTTTTTTTTCATGATCACAGGTATTAGCATGGCAGCAGGCTGCCGTAATCTGTTTCAAACATACTTAAGTATTATGGAATATGCGAACAGTTGTATGTATTTACTTAAAATAGGGTGTATGCTTCCACAGATAATTAACCATGATAGTACATAACAGCTGGCAAGAGATAAATTATATTTTTGTATGCTTAATTCGTAATTTGTTAGCTATATAGAAATCTTCTGCTCATGGGTATTATCATCGGTGTTATTTTTCATTTCATAGGTGGGTTCGCTTCAGGCAGTTTTTATATGCCCTACAAAAAAGTAAAGGGCTGGAGTTGGGAAAGTTTCTGGATTATTGGCGGGTTATTTTCCTGGCTTATCGTTCCACCTATCGCAGCATACCTTACCATACCTGGTTTTGTGGATATTATTAAAGGGAGTTCTTCACAAATATTGGGTACCACATTTCTCATGGGTTTATTATGGGGTATTGGTGGATTGATGTATGGCCTTGGCGTTCGCTATCTGGGCATGAGCCTCGGTAATTCAGTGATACTCGGCTTCTGTTCCGCTTTCGGTTCTTTAATTCCAGCTATTTATTACAATTATGTACCCACACCT
>JANXUL010000224.1 GCA_025356235.1 Bacteroidota bacterium | reverse complement strand
TTGCAGATAAATCATACTGCAGGCAATTGATCAAAATATCCGCTTTACAAAAAGTACATCTTAATAAACTATTAGATGCCATTATGGCTCTTCTGCCCGAAGCTCCCCCTTTTTATAATGAGGATGACTTAAGCGATATGCCAACCAAGTTTTTTGTAGGGGAAATCATCCGCGAAAAAATTTACCAGCTTTTTGGCGATGAGATACCTTACCATACGGCTGTAATGGTAAATGAGTTCAAAGAGAAGGAATCACTCGTAAAGATCCAGGCAGATATTATTGTAAACCGCGAAACCCAGAAATCCATCATTATTGGGGATAAGGGTAAAATGATCAGAGAAATTGGAACAACCGCGAGGGTTGATATTGAACAATTTATCCAAAGCAAAGTATTCCTGGAACTTTTTGTAAAGGTCCGGCCGAAATGGAGGGATAATGATTTACAATTAAGAGAATACGGTTATAGATAATTGCCAATCAGTTATTTAGACACTATTATTGAATATTTTATTTAATATAAATTTCCTTTTAGAAGGACCATAACATGAGTTATACAGTTGCCATAGTAGGGAGGCCCAATGTGGGCAAGAGTACATTATTCAATCGTCTTCTTGAACAGCGTAAAGCGATCGTTGACGATATCAGCGGTGTTACACGTGACCGTCAGTACGGTATGGCCGATTGGAACGGGAAAGTTTTTAACCTGATTGATACAGGTGGATTTGTTCCTGCCAGCAATGATGTATTCGAAACAGAGATCCGCAAACAGGTAAAAATTGCCATTGAAGAAGCCAATTCCATCATCTTTATGGTGGATGTGGCCACCGGAATAACCGACCTGGATGAGTCAATGGCCGACCTGCTGCGCCGGGGCAATAAGCCGGTGTATGTGGTTGTAAACAAGGTTGATAACGGTACCCGTGAGTTGGAAGCGACTGAATTTTATTCACTCGGATTTAAGAATAACTTCTTCATTAGCAGTATATCAGGAAGCGGAACGGGAGAATTACTTGATGCTGTAACTGAAGAAATTGAAGCAGAAGATGTGGAAGCTGCTATGAAAGATAGCGGCCTTCCCAAGTTTGCCATTATTGGTCAGCCCAACGTTGGTAAATCTTCCTTATTGAATGCATTGGTTGGAGAGGAAAGAACCATTGTTAGCCCTGTATCCGGCACAACCCGCGACAGTATTCACACCCATTATAATTTATTTCAGAAGGAATTTGTGTTGATTGATACGGCAGGTATTCGCAAGAAAAGCAAGGAGAAAGAAGACCTGGAGTTTTATTCCATTATTCGCGCCATTAAGGCCATTGATGATGCCGATGTTTGCCTGGTCGTTTTAGATGCAGCTAAAGGTATCACCGCCCAGGATATAAGTATATTCAGTCTTGCAGTAAGGAAAGGAAAAGGAGTTGTTGTTTTGGTAAATAAATGGGATCTTATTGAAAAAGAAACAAATACAGCTCGTGATTATGAAAAAGCTTTAAAGCAAAAATTAGCCCCTTTTACTGATGTGCCTATTTTGTTCATCTCGGTAAAAGAAAAAACCCGCATATTCAAAGCTATTGAATTAGGCCTGGAAGTGTTTGATAATAAGCAACGAAAAGTGCCTACTTCAAAATTAAATGATGTAATGCTGAAAGCCGTTGCTGCCTATCATGCACCGGTAGTGAGAGGAAATTCAATAAAAATTAAATATGTAACGCAACTACCTACCAACGTTCCATCTTTCGCCTTTTTTACCAATTATCCAGATGATATCAAATCGCCTTACCGAAATTATCTTGAAAATCAGCTTAGAACCCAGTTTAAATTTACAGGTGTGCCTATAAGGATATTTTTCAGAAAGAAATAAATAGTTTACGTTAAACTTTGTAAAATTAGATAGGAAGATTATCTTTGCGCGAACCTAAACTTAAAAACAAGTACAAATGAAAAAAGTATTAGCAATCTTAGCAGT
Organism: Bacteroidota bacterium; assembly: GCA_025356235.1. Classification (GTDB taxonomy): domain Bacteria; phylum Bacteroidota; class Bacteroidia; order Chitinophagales; family Chitinophagaceae; genus Sediminibacterium. The sequence continues at coordinate 4,530 of JANXUL010000224.1, read as the reverse complement.
AGCCGGCTTCATGGCTTCATGTAATTCAGGCGAAAACAAAGAGAAAATGGCTGCTGACAGCGCAAGAGTAGCTGATTCTATCAAAGCTGCCTCTGCTGCTTCTGCTGCAATGGACACTGCAAAAGCTGCAATGGACACTGCTAAAGGCAAAATGGACACTACTAAGTCTAAGATGAAAATGTAATTTTAAGTACTTCGTTACTTTATATTACTTCTTGCAAGAAGCTCCTCCCGGTTTACCGGGAGGTTTTTTTTTGTGCCAGTTTGTACCAAATTCCCCGATTCGGGGCTAATGGCATTAATATTGACTTAATTTTATCCACTTATTTAATAAAATATTTTAAGGGGTTTGTGCCATTTTGACCCAAGTTTACATGTATGTTGAAAGAAAAACTGTTTTTCCGTTCAGATGATGATACCGATTTCATGCCCATTATTCCCATTAATGAGAATGATAGTGAGCAGGATAAGAATTTAGTTATACCAGATACATTACCCATACTGCCTTTGCGCAATACAGTGCTTTTTCCGGGAGTGGTATTGCCCATTACGGTTGGCCGGGATAAAAGCATCAAAGCAGTGAATGATGCGTATAAACTGGATAAGCTGATTGGTGTATTGGCGCAAAAAGATGCCAATATTGAGGAACCGGAACCCAAAGACCTTTGCAATATTGGCACTGTTGCAAAGATTGTTAAACTGATCAAAATGCCGGATGGGGGAACTACCATCATTATACAGGGAAAGAAAAGATTTGAAATGCAGGAGATGATCAGCGATGACCCTTATTTCAAAGCATCCATTAGTTTATTTGCTGATGACGAGATACCTGTGAGTGAAGATTTCAATGCCTATATCAGCAGTATCAAAGACCTGGCAGCACAGATCATACAATTATCGCCCAACCTGCCGACAGAAGCATCCATCATTTTAAAAAATATAGAGAATCCTTCGTTTCTGATCAATTTTGTGAGCAGTAACCTGAATAGTGAATTGACGGAAAAACAAAGTTTGCTGGAAATTAATGACATCCATCAACGGGCGGAGCGCCTGATCTTTATCCTGCAAAGAGAATTACAGTTTGCGGAGTTGAAAGATAAAGTAACCAATAAAACAAGAACTGAAATTGATAAGCAGCAACGGGATTATTTTCTGCAGCAGCAGTTAAAAAGCATTAAAGATGAACTGGGTGGCGATTCGAATGAACGTGAGATAACGGATATGAAGAAAAAGGCGGAAGCCAAAAAATGGCCCGAAGCCGCTAAAGCCCTTTTTAAAAACGGCGTTGCGAAACTGGAGCGTATGCATCCCACTACGCCGGATTATTCAGTTGTATATAACCACCTTGATTTAATGCTTGATCTTCCCTGGTTAGATTATACGGCGGATAATTATGATCTGAAAAATGCCAAGAAAGTATTGGATGCCGATCATTATGGTATGGGTAAGATCAAAACCCGCATATTGGAATATTTAGCAGTATTGAAATTAAAGGGTGATATGAAGAGCCCGATCTTATGCTTTCTGGGTCCTCCGGGAATAGGTAAAACTTCTCTGGGACGTTCGATTGCACATGCCATCGGCAGAAAATATGTGCGGGTGAGTTTAGGTGGATTGCATGATGAGAGCGAGATTCGCGGTCACAGAAAAACCTATATCGGTGCTATGCCTGGACGGATAGTACAGAATATCCGTAAATGCAAATCGTCGAACCCCGTGATGATACTGGATGAGATTGATAAGATAGGCAGCGATTTCCGTGGTGATCCTTCCTCTGCTTTATTGGAAGTACTGGACCCCGAACAGAACCATACTTTTTATGATAATTACCTGGAGCTCGAATATGATCTGAGCAAGGTATTATTTATTGCCACTGCCAATAACCTGCAGAATATACAGCCTGCCTTGCGTGACCGACTGGAGATTATCGATCTTAGCGGATATGCCGTAGAAGAGAAAGTAGAAATCGCCAAAAGGCATTTACTTCCCAAACAAAAAGAAGCGCATGGATTGAATAAAGTGAATTTCAAGATCAATGATAAGGTTCTGGAAAAGATCATTGAACAGCATACACGAGAAAGTGGTGTGCGTGAACTGGATCGGCAACTGGCTTCCATTATGCGTTACCAGGCCAAGGAACTGGCTACTAAGAATAAAGTAAAATCAACCGTTACGTCGGCTGATGTAGAAAAGATACTAGGTCAATCAAGGTATAGTAATGAAATTTATAAAACAGCCAATATGCCGGGCGTGGCTGTTGGCCTTGCCTGGACATATGTTGGTGGTGATATCTTATTTATAGAAACCATTCTGGGTGATGGAAAAGGCGACCTGAAACTTACTGGTAACCTGGGTAACGTGATGAAAGAAAGTGCTACAACTGCCCTTAGTTATCTGCAGGCTAATGCAAAAAAATTAGGAGTTGATCCTGAAGATTTTGCTAAAAAGAATATACATATCCACGTTCCTGAAGGAGCAGTGCCTAAGGATGGGCCAAGTGCCGGGATTACTATGTTAACCTCTTTAACCTCTGCTTTTACAGGAAGAAAAGTAAAACCATTCCTGGCCATGACTGGCGAAATAACTTTACGCGGTCAGGTATTGCCGGTTGGAGGGATTAAAGAAAAGATACTGGCAGCAAAACGGGCCGGGCTAAAGGAGATTATCCTCTGCTGGCAAAATGAAAAAGATATTAATGAGATTGATGGCAATTTTATTAAAGGCCTCCAATTTCATTATGTAAAAACCATGCAGCAGGTGGTGGATCTGGCATTGGTGTAGGCCGTTAGTTTGCAAATAATTAAAGCCACAGATTTACACAGAAAAACCAGGCACCCTGTGGCTTAGTAATAATAATATCCGGAGTTTATAAACCAAATCCCGGAAAAATTGTAGTACGACCACCAGCATTTCTTCATGTTGGTGGTTTAAGGATATGATCCCCCATGCCAGTGGGGGATTTTTGTATAGCTCGTTCATCGCTTTTCTTCCCTTAGATTTGGCAGAGAATTCGTTTTATGAAGCTTTATATTTTTTTGATAGGGATATTTTGCATAAGCAGGCTACCGGCACAAACGTTGGGGGGTAATGCTGTGTTTAATTTCCTGTTGCAGCCCAATACCGCCCAGTCGGCTGCTTTGGGAGGAGTGAATGTTTCTGCCATAGGTAATGAAGTAGGGATGAGCTTTCAAAATCCCGCACTGTTAAGGGATGGGATGCACCAGCAGGTAAATACCTCTTTCAATGCTTTCCTTGCAGGCATTAAAAATTATAGCCTTACAACGGCTTATCATGTAGAACCCATACAAAGCAATATAGCTGTTGGGGTGAATTATTTTAATTACGGAACCATTACCCAAACTGATGCATCTGGCAATGTATTGGGCAGCCTCAGACCCGTGGATTATGTTGTACAGGTAATGGCTTCTAAACAATACCATGAAAGATTTTGGTATGGACTTACCATGAAATATATTAACTCTAATTATGGGCAATACCGTTCCTCAGGTTTGGCTTTTGATGTTGGGGTGGCTTATTATGATTCTGCCAACCAGTTACAGGTAAGTGTGGTAGCAAAAAATATTGGGACACAGCTAAAAACCTATGATGGGGGGAACCAAAAAGAAGAAATACCATTCGACCTGCAGGCGGGTATTACCAAACGATTGGCAAATGCACCTTTTCAATTCTCGCTTACTGCTCATCATTTACAACGTTTTGATACTTATTATAATGATACTTCCTTTCGTGCTTCAGAAGGGGATAACGGGTATAATGATAATACATTTACACAAAGAATATTTTCGCACCTTGTCTTATCCACCCAGGTATTTCTTACTGAAAAATTAGAGTTAACAATGGGTTATAATTTTCAACGAAGGCAGGACCTGAATGCGTATGATATAACCAGTGGGCTGAACGGGTTTTCGTTGGGAACGGCTATCTTATTGAAGAAGCTACATATACGTTATGCAACAGGGTTTTACCAAAGTAATTTATTTCACCAGCTATCACTGAATTTGAATTGGGGAGGGAGGTTGTGAGTGGTCAGTAATATATTTTTTTATTTATACATCATTCACCGTTTCCTTCTCACTCATTTATTTAATGGTAAAATGGATGGTAATAATAGTTGAATCTTTGCTGCATACTTGCCTTCCTTCAGGGTTTTGACTTATCGCAAGTACTACTTGGTCGGTACCAGAGGTTTTTGAAGGTGTTGCATAATGATATACTGAAGTAAACATATCATCAATATTCTCAAGCTGGCTGATAGAAAAATGGTTGCCTTTTTCCAGAATCGTGGCTACATCATCGTCACTCCCAAAGGAGGCTAAATTTAGTAGGTAATTAGAACCGGCCTGGATTGTGGTATCAATTGTAAGTAGTTTAATTACTTCACTTTGATGCACTTCTTTCATGCAGGATTGCATGGCAACAACCAAGATCAGCAGCAGGGATGAGGTGAGTAAAAATTTTTTCATATTTTTTGCTCTTTCTTTATAGATGCAGCCCTTTTACCGAGCGTTG
>JANXUL010000219.1 GCA_025356235.1 Bacteroidota bacterium | reverse complement strand
TATACCCATGCAAATGATAAATATCATTTTTTTTACGAACATCCTTTAATGGCCGAACAGGACTTTTACAAAGCGCAGGATTCTTTGCATGTACCTTATAAGATAATCCGCTTACCCGGCAACAGTGCCTGGGCGAGAGAGGGCGAGATAAAAGCTTCGGGTCTGGTAAAGCCTGTAACCCGTTTATTGGATAGTGCCGGATATAATGTAATTGGATGGGATGTGGAATGGAACTTCAACCATAAAAATGCACGCCCTGTTCAATCGCCCCAGAAACTGTCTAACCAGGTGGATAGTGCATTTGCCAAAAACAAAACACATACAATAAATCACCTGGTGATATTAAGTCACGACAGGATGTTTCAACGCCCCGGTGATGCTGATTCGCTGGCTAAATTTATCCATCTGCTAAAACAAAACCCAAATTACGTTTTGGAAACAATAGATCATTACCCGGGGTTGAAGAAGCTGGACAGGCCGTAAGGTTAATGGCGAGTTACGAGTTGTGCGTAGGGCAATCCGGTACACCAGTCACTCTTGCCCATTAACGGTGTCTTAACTTTAGTATTTTATTAAACAACCCGTCAATAAAACCACTGGTAGATTTCATATATTTGTACTTACTAAATTTTACATAATGGCAATTTTTAAATCAGGTAATCCAACATTAACACAAAAAATGTTTGATAAGAGCCTTAGCATTGATGCAGATATGCAGGGTACGATGAGTGTGCGGGGTACGATTAATAAGTTTGGTTTTTTAATGTTGATGATCATTGCAGGTGCTGCGTATAACTGGCACATGTTTGAAGAGGCCAAACAGTCAACTGTTACCACTTTGATGATGGTAGGCATTTTTGGTGGGTTGATTACTGCCATCGCAATTAGTTTCAAACCCAATTGGGCTAGTTACCTGGCCCCTTTATATGCGTTGCTCGAAGGTTTATTCATCGGCGGTATTTCTGCTATACTGAATGCTGCTTTTGCAAAACAATATCCCGGACTTATCATGCAGGCAGTAGGATTAACGTTTGGCGTGGCTATTGCCATGTTCCTGTTGTATAATTTCCGTATCATTAAAGCAACAGAGAGGTTCAAGTCAGTAATTTTTACGGCAACCTTAGGCATTGGTATATTTTACCTGCTTACTATGGTATTGCGTTTGTTTGGTGTGAATGTAAGTTTCATGACCGACAGCAGTTTATTAAGTATCGGTATCAGCCTCTTTATTGTGGCCATTGCGGCATTGAACCTGATACTTGATTTTGATATGATAGAGCAAGGTGCAGAAAGGGGTGCCCCTAAATTCATGGAATGGTATGGTGCCTTTGGGTTACTGGTAACACTGGTATGGTTGTATCTTGAAATATTGCGTTTATTGAGCAAACTGAACAGCAGAAATTAAGATCCGGTATCAAAATATACAAAACCATCCCGCCAAAAACCGGATGGTTTTTTTATATGTATCAATTTTGCGGCAAGTTAAATACGAGTAACTTAGATATTCGTGAACCGTCAGATGTGAATCGTCAGTAAGTCAAGGTCCTGCATTTATTAATGTCTGATTATTCACGAATCACAAATCAGCACCAGTGTAAATTTAATACAGCAGCAGTTATAAAAACATTCACAATGGACTTCAACCGCCAGCATTTTACGAACGAAGAATTGGTGTATGTGTACCGCAACCTGCTCCTGCCCCGAATGATTGAAGAGAAAATGCTGGTATTGTTACGGCAAGGTAAAATCAGCAAATGGTTTAGCGGTATTGGCCAGGAAGCCATTTCTGTAGGCTGTACACTGGCTCTTCAACACGATGAATGGATTATGCCACTGCATAGGAATTTAGGTGTATTCACTTCACGACAAATGCCACTGCATAAATTATTTATGCAATGGCAGGGTAATAAAGAAGGCTACAGCAAAGGCCGGGAAAGGAGTTTTCATTTTGGCAGTAAGCCACATTATATCTGTGGAATGATCTCGCACCTGGGCCCGCAACTGGCTATTGCAGATGGTGTGGCCTTGGCTTATAAACTCAGGAAAGAAAATAAAGTATCGCTTGCTTTCAGTGGTGATGGCGGAACCAGTGAAGGCGATTTTCATGAAGCGTTGAATGTAGCTGCTGTTTGGGACCTCCCCGTAATTTTTGTGATAGAAAATAATGGATACGGATTAAGCACTCCGGTTAACGAACAATACCGCTGCGAAAGCCTGGTTGATAAAGCGAAAGGTTACGGCATGGAAGGCATATGCATTGATGGCAATAATGTCTTGTCGGTTCATGATACAATACGGGGCGTTCGTGATTATTGTATCAACAACCAAAAACCTTACCTGATCGAGTGTATGACATTTCGCATGCGGGGACATGAGGAAGCCAGCGGAACGAAATATGTACCTAAAGAAATGTTTGATGAATGGGGAAGAAAAGACCCCATCAAAAATTTTGAACAGTTCCTCATTGCAGAAAATGTGATTACAGAAATGCAGGTGGCAGATATACGCAATGAATTCAAAGCATATATTGATGAAGAATTAAAAATCGCAGTAGAAGCAGAGAAGCTGGTGCCGGATGCAGAAGAGGAGTTGAGGGATGTGTATGCAAGGAAGTCAGTGGTGAGTAGTCAGTGGTCAGTGGCTAATACTATTAACGCACCTCATCTTACTCACCACTCACCAATCACCACTCACGAAATAAGAATCGTTGATGCCATTCAATCTGCCCTCCGCCAAAGCATGCAACACCACCCCAACCTCATCCTAATGGGCCAGGATATTGCTGAATATGGAGGTGCATTTAAAATAACGGAGGGTTTTGTAGAAGAGTTTGGAAAAGAACGTGTTCGCAATACACCCCTTTGTGAAAGTGCCATTGTGGGTGCCGCACTGGGGTTGAGCCTTGAAGGATATAAAAGTGTGATGGAAATGCAGTTTGCCGATTTTGTAACGGTGGGCTTTAACCAGATCGTAAATAATTTAGCCAAGATCCAGTATCGTTGGGGACAAAATGCAGATGTGGTAATACGCATGCCAACAGGCGGTGGCGTAGGTGCTGGCCCCTTTCATTCGCAAAGCAATGAAGCATGGTTTACACATGTGCCGGGATTGAAAGTAGTCTATCCCGCAACACCACATGATGCGAAGGGTTTATTGATCGCTGCCATCAATGATCCCAATCCTGTTTTATTTTTTGAACACAAAGCTTTGTACAGAAGTATCAGCGGGCAGGTTCCTGAAGAATATTATGAGGTGGAGATTGGCAAGGCACGGTTAGTAAAGGAAGGAGATGATATTACGGTGATTACGTATGGTGCCGGTGTGCATTGGGCCGTTGAATACCAGGAACAACATCCTAAAACATCTTTGCATATACTTGACCTGAGAACCCTATTGCCATTGGATTATACAGCCATCAGAGAAGCTGTTGCCCAAACAGGAAAAGTATTGTTATTGCATGAGGATACATTGATCGGGGGCCTGGGTGGCGAGATCAGTGCCTGGATCAGTGAGCATTGTTTTGAATTACTTGATGCGCCTGTTTTTCGTTGTGCTTCAATGGATACACCCATACCCTTTAATATGGAGCTGGAGAAAAATTTTATGGCAAAAAGCAGGTTAGGGGAGTATATAGAAAAACTGGCAAACTATTAAATCAGTAATTATAAACTTCTTATACTATTCTTCTTCCGTGCCTCTCAGTGTTCTCTTCATCTCTGTATTGCAAATAACTCGCAAAGCCCCAGTGCTGTTTTTTAGATAGTTTATGCTGTTAATTTTATCTATCCTAGCTCATATGATGTGAATTGATAAATAAAAAAAGCAAGAAGATTTTCATGAAATAAATCTTCTTGCTTTTTAAGTTAATGGGTACTTTATGATTTAGGCCTGTGGTACCTGATCGGTGGTGCCGGCTCTTTCTTTAATTGTATGCCTTGTGTAGGTAATAATTTTAATGCTTCCTGAACAGCTTTTTCCAATTGCGGGTCCCTGCCTTCAATGATGGCTTTGGGATCCTGGGAAACTTCCACATCGGGCGATACGCCTGTTCCTTCCACGGCCCATTCACCGTCGGTATCAAAGAACCCGCCTCGTGGGGCTACCATGTGGCCGCCGTCAATAAAATCGGGTGTATCCCATGTGCCAACCAGTCCGCCCCAGGTGCGGGTACCTACTAATGGCCCTACTTTCAGTTTCTTAAACATATACGGTAAGAGGTCGCCACCGGAACCTGCATTCTCATTAATGATCATCACTTTTGGCCCCCAGATACCGGCCATTGGTGTGGTAGAGACTTTATGTCCTTCTACACGGTTATTAAAATAGCCCAGTAGTTTGCGGCTCATAATATCTATCATATAATCTGCGGCTGATCCGCCACCATTATTTCTTTCATCTATCACCGCTCCTTTTTTATCCTGCTGCGCAAAATAATATCGGTTGAAATAAGTGTAGCCGGGATTGCCGGTATTAGGCACATACACATAAGCGAGTTTACCTCCGGATAATTCTTCTACTTTCCGCCTGTTAGATTCTACCCAGTTACGCGAACGCAAAGCGGTTTCACTGGCAACCGGAATAACGGTAAGTATTTTGGCACCTTCTAAACTGGGTTTGCTGTTAACACGTATTTTGATCTGACGGTTGGCCGTTCCTTCAAATAAACTATACATATTCATAGCGGCGGTCAATGGCTTTCCATCCACTTCCAATAAATAATCCCCTTCTTTTACATCAATACCTGGACCGCTTAATGGGGAACGTAATTCAGGGTTCCAGTTTTCACCGGTATAGATTTTTTTGATAGAGAAGAAGCCGTTACTAACTGTATAATCAGCGCCCAATAATCCAACAGGCACAAAAGGCACATCTGGAAAATCGCCGCCGGAAGTGAAGGAGTGGCCAATAGATACTTCACCACCAAGTATATCAATAATATAATTCAGATCTGAGCGGTGTTTAACATGTGCCAGCCAGGGTTTATACCAGTTATAAATTTTATCCCAAGGTGCACCGTGTACATTGTCAACATATAAAAAGTCACGCTGAAAACGCCAGCCTTCCCTGAAAATCTGTTCTGCTTCTTTATTGGGGTCAACATATACTTTCATGCCATCAGTTGCCAATCTTCCTTCTCCCGGCCTTGGTGGTGCAGTAGTGCTTGCAATAAACCAACTGATACCACTTCTATACAATATATTTTTTCTATCGAAACTGGTGGCGGCACTTAAAATACCCCGAACAAATTCAGTTCCTTTTCTATCTTTCAGGCTATATCGTGATAAAACAAAACCAGGTTCATTCGGTATGGCTTCCGCATAAAAAACAGTGCCATCCGGTCCTGCTGTTAACCCAAGATAGTTACGTGCCGGTATATTCGTAGAGATGATGCGTTGTTGTATACCTTCGAAATCAATTTTTACTTTTACACCTGTTGTTGGTTTGGGTGTTATGGGAGTGGTTGTTTTTGAGGTATCACCTGCAGGTTTTGTATCGGCAGGTTTCTTTTCATCGGTGCCTGTCTTAGCGGGCTCCTCATCACTCTTTGGTTCAAAAGGCGATGGGGCATCTTTACTTAATACCGCCACATATAATGCACGGTTAACGGGCGAATTGTAACTGCTCATATCCAGCCAACCGCTACTTAAACCATAATCGGTGCTGGCAAGGAAATACAAATATTTTCCACTCTCATCCCATTGCGGATCAATCGCATCAGATAAAGCATCTGTTAATTGTGTGCTTTTTCCGGTTTCAATATTATAAAGTTTTACTGCTTTAAACTGGTTTTCCTGTATCTGCACATAAGCGATCCATTTACTGTCCGGCGACCATACAGGGTTCAGTGATCTGTTGGGGTGCGCTAACCGGTCTGTATCTGCCAGTTTTACCACACCTGTTGCCAGATCAATATACCAGAGATTATAATCGGTATCTGTAAAGGCAATGTATTTTCCATCGGGCGACCATTCGGGCCGGAAATAAAATTTCTTATTGGCAATCGGATAGGCTTTGGGTGTTTGCAAACCAGACTGATCGCCAACCATCAATTGGTATTCGCCACTGGCATCAGAAAACCAGGCAATCTTTTGTCCATCGGGCGACCAGGTAGGATATCGATCTGCGGCACCAGTTGAACGGGTAATATTCCGCCAATCGCCACTCTCTTTGGGAACAGTAAATATTTCGCCACGGCTTTCAAACAAAGCCCTTTTTCCGGTAGGTGATAAACTGGCATTGATAAGCGCACCTCCACCCAGGTTGTTCCATCTGGCCCTTCCCCAGTTCAAATCGCCATTGGCATTGATCACCAACTGTTTGGTTTTTCCACTTACCAGGTCAAAACTATGCAGGTAACCACCCTGTTCATACACCAATGTGTGGTTACTGGCGGCAAGATTTTTAATATCAAAATCTTTATGAAAAGTCAATTGCTTCTGCACTTTCGTTTTCGGGTCGTAAGACCATACGTTGTTGATAAAATCCTGTTCAGATAAAAAATACAACATTCCATTATCCCATACCGGGCAGCTTTGCCTTTCCTTATCTCCCTGAACTGTTTTGATCGTCTCTTTGGTTTTCATATTAAAGATCCAGATAGGCTGTGCCTGGCCGCCACGATAGTTTCTCCATTCCACATCCCAAAGTGGGGATGGCTGGTAGGCCATGCTCTGCCCGTCTTCCGACAGGCTGCCGGCATAACCAAAGGGCAGCATTAACGCTTCGGGTGTGCCGCCTTCGATATTTACGGAATAAAATTTTGTAGTGGCAGTAGGGTAACCTTCCCTTCCTGAAGTAAAGTATACAGATTTGCCATCCGGTGCCCATCCCTGAACAAGATCTGGTGAGGGATGCCAGGTGAGCCTTTTGGGTTCACCGCCATCAACGGGCATCACATATACATCGGTATTGCCATCGTACTGGCCGGTAAAAGCAATCCACTTACCATCCGGACTAAATTTCGGTGTGGTTTCAGCACCTACGGCGGTGGTTAACCTGCGGGCATCGCCTCCTTCGCGGCCAACTACCCATAGATCATCTCCATGTACAAAAACAATCTGATTTTTACTTATTGTAGGCTGCCGCAAAAGCATAGTGCCTTGTGCAATAACCATGTTTACGAAAAGAAAGCTACCTACAGAAAACAATAGTTTCCGGATAAGCGAAGGGAGATATTTCATACGCAGTTAGTTTTGAGTTGACTAATTTAACCAAAGAATGGAAGAAAATAGATATTTTATGATTGACGGGGTAGACCATGATCTGCCCCCATCAAATAATTGCAGAAAAAGGCTATCTTAATCATCTTTAAAAAAACGATTATGCATAAAATATTAATGATTTCTGCGCTCCTTTTGGTGTTGAATGTATGTGGGCAGAATAAAATTGCTGTTATAAACCCCAATGCGGCGTATAAGGCACCTTATTTTGCGGATGCTGAACGTTTGCAGAAAATAGCTGTTCTTTTTCCGGTTATTGATAAAATTTATAAAGAGTATGCAGAGAAAAACCATTTTCCCGGCTATGCTTTTGGGATAATATTGGATGGGAAACTGGTGTACTCGGGTAGTGGCGGATATACGGATATTGCTAAAAAAATACCGGCCACAACCCAATCCATGTTCCGCATCGCTTCTATGAGTAAAAGTTTTACCGCGATGGCAATTTTAAAACTGCGTGATGAGGGTAAACTGAAATTAGATGAGCCTGTTTATACATACATCCCAGAAATGAAAGGCCAGAAATTAACCAGTGATGCACCGGAGATTACCATTAAGAATTTACTGACACATTCTGCTGGCTTTCCTGAAGACAATCCCTGGGGCGACAGGCAATTGGCAGATACCGATGCTGAAATGATTGCCATGATCAAAAAAGGGATCTCTTTTTCTAATGACCCCGGCATTGCATATGAGTATAGTAATTTGGGTTTTGCCATGTTGGGTTATATCATTAAAAAAGTAAGCGGCGTTCCTTACAGCGAATACATTGAAAAAAATATATGGAAACCATTGGGTATGAACCAGGCACAATGGGAGTATTCAAAAGTGCCCGTTAATGAACTGGCACATGGCTATCGCTGGATCAATGATAACTGGCGGGAAGAAACTTTATTGCATGATGGTATTTATGGAGCGATGGGTGGGATGATCACTTCTATTGAATCGTTCAGTAAATATGTGGCACTGCATCAATCTGCGTGGCCCGTAAGAAACGATGCAGAAACCGGCCCCGTAAAAAGAAGTTCTATCCGCGAAATGCACCAGCCATGGCGGTTTAATGTGTTGAATGCAAACAATACTTACCCTGGCGGCCGTTTATGTGCTACCAGCTCGGCATACGCTTACGGATTAAGTTGGACACGCGATTGTGAAGGCCGCGAATACATTGCGCATAGTGGCGGCCTGCCTGGTTTTGGAAGCAACTGGCGCTTTTTACCAGAGTATGGGTTAGGTGTTATCCTTTTTGCGAATGTTACCTATGCGCCTACCACGTCACCGAATTTTGCCGTGTTGGATACATTGATCAGGCTGGCACAATTACACCCCAGGCAATTACCAGCTTCCGTTATATTAACACAAAGAAGAAATGAACTTTTAAAATTATTACCCGACTTTACCAATGCTGTTTCTTCGGGAATCTTTGCGGAAAATTTCTTTGCAGATTATTTCACTGATGCCATGAAAAAAGAAGCCAACGCCATTTTTGCCAAAGCAGGTAAAATAAATAAAGTGGGAGAAGTGGTTCCGGATAACCAGTTGCGTGGTTATTTTATGCTGGAAGGAGAAAAATCGAATATCAGGATAAGCTTTACGTTAACACCCGAAAACCCGGCATTGATTCAGGAGTATCATATCAGGACGGTTGATAAATAATGTACCTGTTGGTTGCCTGACCAACAGGTTGCCTCTTCTCTTCATAGTTGCTCAGTTCTACCGGTAATGTTGGGAAGGGTGGGAGAAACAAAGTATTTTAGTAACTCACTGAAATCTAATTTCGCATTCATGCATCTCTACATTAAAAATATGGTTTGCCCACGCTGCGTTACCGCAGTTGAAAAGATTTTCAATGATATACCTATCCAAACTGTTTATGTTCACTTGGGAGATGTATTATTGAAAGAACAGCTTACAGAAAAACAACTGGACCAACTCTCCATAAAACTTGAACAAGTAGGATTTGAATTGTTGGATGATAACCGAAAACAGCAGATCGACAAGATCAAAACCATCATTATTGAACACATACATTACCAGGATGATGAAAAATTTGCTTTTACAGAAGTATTGTCCCGTGAATTGAATAAAGAATATTCTGTTATCAGTAAATTATTTTCAGAAACAGAAGGTATTACTATTGAACAGTACGTTATCCTCCAGAAAATAGAAAAAGTAAAAGAACTTCTCGCTTATAAAGAAATGAACCTGAACGAAATCTCTTTCAAATTAGGGTATAGCAGCGCTGCTCATTTATCGGCACAGTTTAAAAAAGTTACCGGGCTTACCCCTTCACAATTTAAGGCGCAGGGCATCCATTTGCGCAGGTTTCTGGATGAAGTATAACGTTTCCTCCAACAGGATATAAATATTCCCCATCATTATATAACGCCTGAGGGCCTGCCCCATAGTAGTTTTGTGTTAAATAAAATTAGTATGACACATTCCTATAACATTACCGGTATCACTTGTGGCAGTTGTGAAAAAAAAGTAAAAAACGCGTTGACTAAAATCGCTGCCATAACAAATATTGAGATAGACCGAACCACAGGTATTACCAATATTCACATGAACAAACATATTTCAACAGAAGCACTTAAATCAGCTTTGCTGGAGTATCCTAAATACCAGTTATCAGAAATTGCACCTACCCCCGTAGTACCAGTTGTTATCGAAGAGGAAGCGAAATCATGGCTGGTTACCTATAAGCCCCTGTTGTTTATTTTCGGATATATTAGCATGGTATCAGGTATCGTGGGTAATACTGCCGGAGTTTTTAATACCTGGGAAGCCATGCGAATATTTATGGCCGGTTTTTTTCTGGTATTTTCTTTCTTTAAATTTCTCGATCTGGATGGGTTTGCAGATAGTTATTCGATGTATGATATTGTAGCTAAAAAAGTAAAGGCCTGGGGTTATATATATCCTTTTGTTGAATTGGTATTGGGCGTAGCATTTGCAACAGGCTTTTGGCCAGTCACAACTAATATGGCTACATTTCTGGTGATGAGCGTTAGTATCATTGGGGTGCTGCAAAGCGTATTTAGTAAAAGAAAAATAAAATGTGCCTGCCTTGGAGCCGTATTTAACCTGCCCATGAGTACCGTGACTATTATTGAAGATGCCTTGATGATAACGATGAGTGCCTGGATGTTGTTAATGATGTTATAAAACGGAATTTCAAGGCACTTACCGGAAAATAATGGAATTATACAACTTTTAGAGCTCCGAATAGCTTTACTTTTACACTACAAAGAATGCAAATAAACAGATTCATACAATTTAAAGCGGCTTTTCTGCTGGTGGTATTCGCACTGAATACTATGGTAGGATTTGCCTGTTCGGTTGGGTTGGATATGGGCTTTAATACACCGCATCATAAAAAAGAAGAAGCAAAGGCCTCGGTACATATACATAAAGATGGGAAAAAACATATACATGGTGCCGAAGGGAATAAAAGTAACCATCATGCTAAAAAAGCAGGAACCGGTAAGGACGATTGTTGCAAAGGAAAAGTTGTTACATTACAAATAGCCGACAAAAATATTGACCATACCATAACTGTTATTAACACACCGGTATGTAGCATGCATTCTTTATTTGCATTACCTGTTTATAACCAGGTTGCATGTATTTCGCAGGAGTATGTTGCCTGCCATTTTCATCCCCCGCCCCGAAATATTCTTATAGCCATTCAGCGTTTTCAGATATGATTTGAAGTAAATATTGAATACTTCGTGGCTATGCCATGCGTTTAATTATTTCTTTCTAACCTCAAATCTATAAAAATGAAAAAGTTATTTTTTCTGATTGCCCTGTTTTCAACAATGTTTATTCACAACACTTTTGCACAGGACAACTCAAAAACATCCCCCACTCAATTACTATCTCTCTATTATGAGATCAAAGATGCACTGGTAAGTGGTAATGCCAATGCAGCATCAGCAAAAGCTGAAGAATTTGTAAAGGCTGTCAATAGCGTTGATGCGAAAGTGGTTACCGATGCCAACCGCGATGCATTATTGAAAGATGCCAGCCATGTTTCTGAGAATAAAGACCTTAAACACCAACGGGAGTTTTTTGCACCTTTTTCTGATAATATGGTTGCACTGGCTAAAACTGTGAAGCTTTCCACCGATCCTGTATACCAACAGTATTGCCCGATGAAGAAAGCTTCGTGGTTAAGCAGCCAGCAGACAATCAAAAATCCTTATTACGGAACTGCCATGCTTACCTGCGGAAAAGTAGCCGCAACACTATAACCCATACCTATTATTTACCAATAAACAATACAAAATGAAAACGCTTGTAATAACTATGGCAGCTATAACTGCCTTCGCCGCCTGTAGCAGTAATAACAGCTCAACAGATAAAAAAAATACCGACTCAACAACTGTTGCGACTGCAGCACCTGTTAAGAATAATAATCCCAGTAAGGGTATTGTTGAACATTACTTACACATAAAAAATGCTTTAGCCAAAGACGATGGAAAGGATGCTGCCATGGGTGGTAAGGAACTGTCGGAAGCATTTGCCAAATTTGATGAATCGTCTCTGACTGCTGAACAAAAGAAAACATATGCAGATATTTCAGCCGATGCAAAGGAACATGCGGAGCATATAGGGATGAATGGAGATAAGGTTGCGCACCAACGCGAACATTTTGCCATGCTGAGTAAAGATATATATGATCTCGTGAAAGCATTTGGCAGTGGCCAAACCCTTTACCAGGATTATTGCCCCATGTACAATAATAATAAAGGTGCCATTTGGATTAGCGAAACAAAAGATATCAGCAATCCTTATTTGGGTACTAAAATGCCAACCTGTGGTTCTGTAAAAGAAACAATAAAATAATGCATATACGCCAGGCTAAAAAAGCAGGATGGATAATATTAGTTGTTTTATTGGCTATTCAGTTAATACGGCCTGCCCGCAATACAAGCGGGCAGGTATTAACAACGGATATTAAAAATAGTATCCCCGTTCCTGTAAATGTTCAGGTGCTGTTGCAAACAACCTGTTACGATTGTCATAGTAACCATACGAATTACCCATGGTATGCTAATTTACAACCTGTTGGATGGTTATTGAACAACCATGTGCAGAATGGTAAGAAGCAACTGAATTTTAGTGATTTTGGGTCGTATTCAACAAGGAGGCAACTAAGTAAATTAAAAGCAATCGGGAGCCAGATTCAGGATGGGGAAATGCCTTTGTTATCTTATACATGGATGCATTCAAATGCGAAACTCAGGAAAGAAGACAAAATAGTACTTATTAATTGGGCCCGGCAGGCTATGGATAGTATTTCGGTTAAAAATTTAAAAAATGGGTAAACTAAAGAAAATAATAATCAAAATCTTCAAGGCAATTTTTATTCGAAAGAAAGAATGCTGCAAATAATAGCTGATCTAAAATAGTGGTTGTGTATTCAGGCTGCGCAAAAAAAATGAATATGCATTGCATCGGTAATTCTTAAACAGATGAACAGTATAAACCCTATAATTTTTTTATTTCCCGTGATTGCTTTGATTTTAGCAGTCATATTATATTTTCATTTATTAAATAAATCTATAGGTAGGAAAGCGTTCCGAAAATTTATTTTTACAACCCTTGTTCTCGCATTCTTGCTGAACTTTTTCTGGGAAGTAGTTCAAATGCCGTTTTATAAAGCAACTTTTTTCCCTGCAGGTCATGTAGCGTTTTGTGCGTTAGCCTCAATTGCGGATGCTATAATGGTTTTACTTCTTTATCTCGAACTTGGTTTTATATTTAGAAACCCTTTTTGGATACAGGATGTAAAATGGCAGCGGATTGTGATTTTGATTTTTACAGGTGCAACGGGTGCCATTTTATCGGAACTCCGCCATGTATCATTAGGCATCTGGGCATACGCCGATTCAATGTTAATTATTCCAATAGTGAATGTTGGTATAACTCCGGTATTGCAATTTATGATACTGCCGTTACTTGTCTATCTTTTAAGTTTCCACGGCTTAGTAATTCTGAACAGAAAAGGCAAAAACTATTCTAATCACATTTAATTGCAAAAAATGGAACATTCTCAGCATAACGAAACCACTGCTCCAATAGCACCAATGGATCATCCTAAAATGAATCATGGTGCTATGCAGTCTGGTAGTAATCCATCAATGGGTATGGAAGGCCATAACCACCATGCCATGATGATAGTAGATTTTAAAAAACGGTTTTATGTCGTCCTGGCGCTTACTATCCCCATCATGCTGCTGTCGGGCATGATACAGCAATTTATTGGTGTAAACTGGCAATTTACCGGTTCTCTTTATATTTTATTTGGCTTGTCATCCCTGGTATTCTTTTACGGCGGCTGGCCTTTTTTAAAGGGATTGGCAGATGAGGTAAAAACAAAGAACCCGGGTATGATGTTCTTGATTGGATTTGCCATAACAGTAGCTTATATATACAGTGTAGCGATTGTATTTGGTTTACAGGGTATGGACTTTTTTTGGGAACTGGCAACCCTCATACTTATTATGCTCTTAGGACACTGGATAGAAATGAAATCCGTTGCAGGTGCCTCCAATGAATTAGCATTGCTGGTTCAGTTAATGCCAGCTGATGCGCACATGGTCATGCCTGATATGGTGCATGATGTAAAAACAGACACATTAAAAGAGAACGATATCATCCTGGTAAAGCCCGGCGAAAAGGTAGCGGCCGATGGGGTAATACTGGATGGCGAAAGTTATTTGAATGAATCTATGTTAACCGGCGAGTCGAAGCCGGTACAAAAAGTAAAAGGCAATAAAGTAATAGCAGGTGCTATCAATGGCAATGGTTCTATTAAAGTTACCGTATCACATGCCGCAAAAGATTCTTATCTCTCGCAGGTGATAAAACTGGTTGATGATGCGCAAAAATCAAAATCACAAACTCAATTGCTTGCAGACAAGGCTGCCAAATGGTTAACTATTATTGCATTGATGTCAGGCATTGTTACATTTTTATATTGGTTTTTCACAGGCCAGTCTTTGGCATTTGCTATGGAGCGGATGGTTACAGTGATTGTGATCTGTTGCCCCCATGCTTTAGGATTAGCCGTACCATTGGTAGTTGCTAAATCAACAGCTTTATCGGCAAAAAATGGCTTACTGATAAAGAACCGTACAGCATTTGAAAAAGCAAGAAAAATAACCACCATTGTATTTGATAAGACGGGTACACTTACTATGGGGAAATTTGAAGTATCAAAAATTATATCCCTCCAGAAAGAACTGAATGAAAATGAAATTATCCGTTTGGCAGCTGCCTTAGAACAAAAATCAGAGCACCCTATAGCAACAGGAATCCTGCAGAAGGCAAAATCATTATCTATCATTATTCCGGCAACTGACAGTTTTAATGCCATTACAGGCAAAGGTGTTGAAGCCAGTATAGAAGGAAAAAAAATACTGGTGGTAAGCCCAGGTTATTTAAAAGAAAACAATATTTCCATTCCGGATGGGTTTACTGCCAATGATACAGAAACGGTTGTATTTGTGATCCGCAATAATGTACTGGCAGGATACATTGCATTATCTGATGAAATACGGCCTGAATCAGCAGAAGCTATTAAGATCCTGCAACAAAACCACATCAAATCAATTTTACTTACGGGCGATAACAAGGCAGTAGCCAAAACGGTAAGCGAAACATTAGGTATGGATAGTTTTATTGCGGAAGTGTTACCTCATCAGAAATTAGAAAAAATAAAAGAATTGCAAAACAAAGGCGAATTTGTAGCCATGACTGGTGATGGCGTAAATGATGCACCTGCTTTGGCCCAGGCAGATGTAGGTATTGCTGTTGGAAGTGGTAGCGATATTGCAGCAGAAACGGCAGGCATAATTTTGGTAAACAGTAATCCGAAAGATATTGTGAGCCTGATTCTGTTTGGTAAAGCTACTTACGGGAAAATGATTCAAAATTTAATTTGGGCAACAGGCTATAATATTGTGGCACTTCCTTTAGCAGCAGGGGTTTTGTATAGACAGGGTATTTTATTAAGTCCGGCTGCCGGTGCGGTTTTAATGACAGTGAGTACAATTGTAGTAGCCATAAATGCAAGTATGTTAAAGGTAAAAAAATAAAAATATTTATGAAACAAATCGTATCAACTATTTTAAGTTTAGCCATATGCTTTTTTTTATCTGCACAGGATATGAAAGGCATGGATATGCCTAAAAAAGAGAATAATAAACAGGCTGAAGTGGTAACATATACTTGTGTAATGCACCCGGAAATACATGCTGCGAAACCCGGTAATTGTCCAAAATGCGGAATGAAACTTGTAAAAGAAAAACCCAAGGTTACTGCAAAACCCGTCACAAAAAAAACAGGTGAAATGCAAATGTCAAAAGATACTGCGAAAGCAAAAAAAATGACCATGCATGATAAGGGAAGTATGAATATGAATGAGATGCAAATGCCTGGAAAAGACAGCTCTAAAAAGATGCCTAACATGGGTGGGATGAAAATGGGTGATATGAGCGGGATGAAAATGAGTGGTATGGAAATGTCAAAGTCGAAACCGGATAAAATAAAAACGATTGTCAATAATACACCCCCACATACTGTGCGCTACGATTTATACATTGCAGATACCCTGGTGAATTTTTCAGGAAAAACCAAACGCGCCATTGCTGTAAACGGAAGTATCCCTATGCCTACACTTACTTTTACCGAAGGAGATACAGCAGAGATATATGTGCACAATGAATTGAATGAGGAAACATCGCTGCATTGGCATGGCCTTTTCCTGCCGAACCGATACGATGGCGTACCTAATCTTACCCAGATGCCGATTAAGCCTCACACAACCCATCTCTATAAATTCCCCATCATCCAGCATGGTACACATTGGTACCATAGCCATACAGGGTTACAGGAGCAGATTGGTATGTATGGTGCTTTTATCATGAATAAAAGAAAGGAATGGGATATACCAACCCTGCCGGTTATATTAAGTGAATGGGCGGATATGAAGCCAGAAGAAATTCATAGAAGCCTTCATAATGCCACTGATTGGTTTGCAATCAAAAAAGGAACTACACAAAGTTATGCGGAGGCAATAAAAACGGGTCATTTTAAAACCAAGGTCACCAATGAATGGAAACGCATGAATGCAATGGATGTGAGTGATGTGTATTATGACAAATTTCTTATTAACGGAAAAAACCAAAATGAACAACCACAGTTTAAGGCAGGGGATAAGGTTAGGTTACGGATAGCCAATGGCGGCGCATCATCCTATTTCTGGCTTACTTATGCGGGTGGTAAAATTACTGTGGTGGCTACAGATGGTAATGATGTAGAACCTGTGGAAGTAGACAGGTTAATTATTGCGGTATCAGAAACATATGATGTGGTAGTAACTATTCCGGCAAATAAAAGCTATGAATTCCTGGTAACACCCGAAGACCGCACCAAATCTGCTTCTCTTTGGCTGGGCTATGGAGAAAAAGTATCTGCGGTTAAATTACCAAAGCTGAAGTATTTCGCAGGTATGAAGATGATGAATGAGATGATGGACATGAAAGGTAACATGGTTGAAATGGAAGATATGGAAATGCGTAACCAGGTGATGGATATGAATACAGTAATGTATCCCGAAATAACAGGTCCCGAAAACCCTGATGATACCGCGAAAGTAGACCAGATGCAGGGAATGAAAATGGATAGCAAAACGAAAATGAATGCAAAAGACATGCAGATGAACCAGGGTAGCCATAGCATGGCAGGCATGGACATGGACAACAACAATTCGGATCTGGTAACACTGAATTACGGGATGTTACGTTCGCCCGAAAAAACAACCTTGCCCGCTGGCCCGCTGAAAGAATTGAAATTTGATTTAACAGGAAACATGAACCGGTATGTATGGACACTAGACAATAAAACCGTATCGGAATCGGATAAGATTTTAATTAAAAAAGGAGAAAATGTACGCATCATCATTTTCAATAACAGTATGATGCGGCATCCCATGCATTTGCACGGACACGATTTCAGAGTATTAAACGGACAAGGCGATTATGCACCACTAAAAAATGTATTAGACCTGATGCCAATGGAAAGGGATACCATAGAATTTGCTGCTACACAAAGTGGAGATTGGTTTTTTCATTGTCATATTCTATACCACATGATGAGCGGTATGGGCAGGGTTTTCAGTTACGAAAATTCAGCACCAAATCCTGAAATACCAAAGCCGAGATTGGCACAACGCAAATTATTTGCTGATGATAGGATGTTTCATATAATGGCAGCGATGGCATGGCCATGTTGGCAAACACCCGTTGGAAACTAAGCACCCTTTGGCATTTAGGCTACCATGA
>JANXUL010000203.1 GCA_025356235.1 Bacteroidota bacterium | reverse complement strand
ATTAACTATTGTCTTAAATAATGAAATAAGGATAAGCAGAGATGGTTTGACTATTCCTCTCATTAATTATCTAAGGGAAGAACTGAATTTTGCAAATTCTGGCTTTATCATCAAAAAGAAGGTGGGCATAAACACTTTTGGGACTGAACGATATTTTAAACTTATCGAAGACACCGAAAGTGAAGTTATTGTGCCCAGGGGATTTATTGGAAAGCTGATCAGATTCTGTAGAGAAAATAAAATTGATCATAAGTTCATTGACGAACGGAAAACGAAAACACCAGTTTTATTTTCTTTCAATACTCAATTACGAGAGCATCAAAAGGGTGCTATTGATGTAGCTGCTAAAAAAGATATGGGCGTAATTGTAGCTCCGCCAGGTTCTGGCAAAACAATAGTTGGGTTGAAGATAATTTCTGAAAAACAGCAACCCGCTTTGATCATTGTTCATCGAAAGCAATTGGTCACCCAATGGATTGAAAGGGTTGAAACCTTTCTGGGGATACCGAAAAGTGACATTGGCAAAATTGGATATGGAAATAATAAATTAGGAAAAAAGGTCACTATTGCGACGATTCAAAGTTTATCTAAAGAGCTTACTAAATCCCAGAGTGAAAGTATTAGAACTTCATTTGGAACTATCATAGTTGACGAATGCCATCATATTCCTGCAGAAACATTCAGAAATGCAATTGCTCAACTTCAGACCCGTTATTTGTATGGGTTGACCGCAACCGCGTTTAGAAAGTATAATGATGGGAAGCTGATTTTTATTTATTTGGGTGAAATTCTAACTCAAATAAAAACGGAAAATATCGGTGGATTCAAGCAACCTAAAATCATAATTAAAAACACCGAGTTAGATGTGCCATTCAATTCAAAAACGGACAGATTTGAAACACTTTCCAAGATATTGGTTCACGATACTGAAAGAAATGGACTCATATTAAAGGATGTTATGGTTGAACTAAACAAGGGTAAAAGGGCTGTTATCCTTACTGAACGAAAGGAACACATCGATACTTTATACCAATATTTGAAAGGTTCGTTTGAGACAATAGCTTTAAGCGGAGACGATTCTGCGGGTGATCGCAGTTTAAAGTGGCGGAATTTGAATGAAGGAAACTATCAGATATTGATTACTACAGGACAGTTTTTCGGAGAAGGAACAGATTTGCAAAATGCAGACTGTTTGTTTTTGGTTTATCCATTTTCTTTCGAAGGGAAATTGATTCAATATATTGGCAGAGTTCAACGTTCGGAAATAACACCGACAATTTACGATTATAGGGATATCAAAGTTGATTACTTGAATAAGCTTTTCTTGAAACGTAATCTGTATTACAGGAAAATAGCTAGGCAAACCACTTTATTTGATGAGCCTGAACATGAGGTGATAGAATCCAAAAATATTGTATCTGCTCAACAAGAAATTAAAGTAGCAATAGCTGAACTGGAATTTAGGTATGGAAGCATTGCATTTCACTATATTCATGCGGAAACGAAAACCTCGCTGGAGTTTGAAATTGACAACGACAATATTCGTCCTGAATTTGAAGTTCTGAAAGCGTATTTCTCTAAGCTTTTGAAATCAAAGTATATAAAAATCTCAATTGATGTGGAATTTGAAGATGGTATTCTCGTTTCGCAACTGGCAACTTCTTCAGATATGGATAAGATAAATAAAGAACTGATTGAAGGTGTTAAGTTTAATTTTATCCAAAGCAATATATTTGCGCGATCATCCCAGATATTGGATGAATCTCTTGCTGCCGAGATACTAAAGGGTAAGGAAATATTTTACAAAGATGACCAAGCTGTACTAGATGAGATTTTAAATCATAAAAATTATAGGCATTCAAGACAGTTGCGTTATCTGGCCAATCGACATGAACCCACACTCTTAAAAGTTCGTTTTATAATAAGTCCTTTTTCTTTTTTGTTTCTTTTAGCGGGTGATTACTCGTATCATGTTGTTTTAGAAACACTTGACACGGAGGAAGCAACCTACATCTGGCATCTTGACAAGAGTAGGGAGTCTTTTACTCCAAAGCTAAAAGAAATTGATCGCCAGCTTAATATTATCCGTTCCAAGGGAAGACAGGAGTTCCTCGAAACAAACCCTGTTGGTTTTTCGAGGATACAGCATGACTATTCTGATGAGAAGAAAGGGTTTATAATTTGGAAGGATTTGCTTAACGAACGATTAGCTTAAATGGACCCTTACAACTAACTAAGTAGTCGGATTGTTGGACTATTCTGTCACTAATTTCTCTCAAACTCACTAAAATCAACCCAAGTCATTTTCTGTATCGGGAAGTAGCCTGGCCTCAAATGTTAATGATAAAATATTAATTTTTAAATTCTAATTTTATAGGTAATGAAAAGAATATCATTAACGATAACACTAATTGCTGCTTCGTTTCTATTAGGTTTTACTTTTAAAACAATAATAGCTAATAAAAAAAATACAAAAATGAAAAAAGTAACAGGCATAGGGGGTATTTTCTTCAAATGTAAAGACCCCAAAGCAATTAACGAATGGTATAAAACACACCTTGGGTTTGACACTAGCCCATATGGAACAAGCTTTGAATGGCGGCAGATTGATGACAGTACTAAAAAGGGACTTACCCAGTGGAATCCTTTTGCAGAAAAAACAAAGTATTTTGAGCCTTCAACAAAAGACTTTATGATAAACTACAGGGTAGAAAATTTAGAAGCCTTGGTTGAAGAATTAATAAAGGAAAACGTAACTATCCTAGACAAAATTGAAACATATGATTATGGAAAATTTGTTCATATTTTAGACATTGAAGGAAATAAAATTCAATTGTGGGAGCCTAAAGAGTAAAATATGATTAATTTATTGGTCACCGTATCAAATCAAAAATGCATCGGAAAACGATAATTCAAATCAAAATCTGTTACTATCCCTTTACTAATTTCTTTATAAGTCATTTATATATCGCCCATTATTTTATAAGCAATCCGGGTTTTACAAATTAACAATCAGAGGAGAGGATTATCGCACTTAAATCATATACGGTACACAGGGCATCACACCGTAAATGGTTAAACATTTTTTTCAATGTGCTTAACCATTTTCATCAATATTTTATTTTGATATTCAAGATGTAAAAGAATGGTTTCATTTTCAAGGGCTGCCTGAACATTAATTTTTAAATCTGCCTCTGCTCTTACATCTGAATGTTTCGCCTGAATATTCTGGCCAAGCATAATAAGAGGCATTAAAAAGAGTTGTATCATATTCGAAATGAATAGCCACAGAACAAATCCAGGGAAAGGATCGAAGCGGTTTTCTTTAGGGGCCAGGATATTCCATCCTAACCATGAAACCGTCCAGGTAAATATGATAAGAAAAAAACCCATGCTTCCAACATGTTCTGTAATCCAGATAGCCAGCCTGTCTAACCCGGAGGTTTTGTTGTGTTCGGATTCAATCTTTTTTAAGATTGCTTTTCGTTTTTTCTTGAGCTCATCAATTGAGAGTATTGGACTTTCTTCCATACATAAGTATTTTTAGTTAAAAGATAATTTTATAACCATTGCTGTAATTGTAAGGCTTCTGCAAATGGTGAAAAGAGATAGCCATCTCAATCAACATATTCACAGGTGTTGACACAACCGCTGGAATTTTTCCCCGACTTTGCATAAAAAAAATTTTTTAGTCTGAAATATGTAAACAATCAGTATTGGCAATAATAACTTTTCAATGAATTAGCCACCTAGAAAAAGCGTTTAGTGCCCAACACGGCGTGCTTTTTTTAAAGCATAACATTACAAAAAATTACCTACCCAAAAGTAAAACTTATTGTACCTATAAAAACCTTAAACTTTGAAATAACCGAAGCATCCCCGTTTTTGGCTCCTTACAAATCTTGGTCCTTTGGCCTGCAGCTTACTCCTGATTTTTAACGGGTTATTACCTGAAACTATTTCCACAATGTTGGATGGAAAAGCCTTTAAAAACGCGCATATTGGGGAAATGGATGTATGTGGTATAATTATTTAAGTAATAACCTAAACGAAACCATATGAAATTCACGCTTGGCTTCATACTTGGTGCCTCAGTTGGGGCAGCAGTAGTACATTACCTGAATACATCAGAAGGTAAAGCATTGGTAAATAAAGTTAAAGCTGATGCAGAGGAAGTAAGCGAAAACCTTACAGGGCTAGCTGATGACCTTGCAGCAAAAACAAAATCCCTTATTGGAAAAGGAGATGAGCAGTCTGTGGAAACTGGGGAGACAATTCTCATACTCGATTTAAACACATAGGGTTACAGGAGAGGAATATATAGGAAAATCAGTAGGGTTTTCTTTGGAAAGATTTTAGTATAGTTATAACGGACGTATATTTTTATTCATATAAAACAGGAGAGTTATGAAATGGTTAATTGGGCTCGCTGCAAGTGCTGCAGTGATTTATTTTCTAAAATCAGAGAAAGGCCAGGCAGTGTTAGAAAACTTAAAAAAGGAAGCCGGCAGCATAGGTGAAAACCTGTTTGCAGTAGCAGGTGACATCTTAAAAAAAGGGACAACACTTGCTGGAGAATCGGCAGAGAGGGTTAAAAGTGCTGTATAGTAAGAATTTTTCAGCGCTTCCCCCAACACAAAGATGTAAAGGTTTTTGACCTTTGCATCTTTTTTATTGCAAGATACCGCGGTGCTTAATGTAACATGATTACACGCATTTTATTTTATGAATTCCCCATCTAAAAAATTAAGTAAATAGCAGAATTCTTTCTGCAAGGTTAATAAATTCGCTTACAGAATTGGGCTTTTTAAAGAGTACCCTGCAACCCATTTGCAGACACCTGGATTCATCTTCCTGCCGCACAGAAGAGGTAAGCATGATGACTGGTATGGATTTTAGTAAGGGATTTTGTTTAAGTTCATGCAAAGTAACGAAGCCGTTTTTTACAGGCATATTAATATCCAGCACGATAAGATCCGGAAGTTCCTCAATGTGTGTATTCAGGTAATTCAACAATACCAGCCCATTATGAAACGTCATGCAGTTAACCATTGAGTTCCTGTCTATTAGGCTATCCTGAAGCAAGGTAATATCCTCTTCATCATCATCGGCAATAAAGATGGTAGGGTTCGTTTTCATAATGTTTAAAGTTCTTTTATAAAATTGAAAGCAACAACTAAGTTATCTTTACAAGGATTTTGTAAATTACTACCTGCCTATGCGTACTGTTTTAATC
The DNA here is from genome assembly GCA_025356235.1 of Bacteroidota bacterium. Taxonomy (GTDB): domain Bacteria; phylum Bacteroidota; class Bacteroidia; order Chitinophagales; family Chitinophagaceae; genus Sediminibacterium. The sequence continues at coordinate 3,182 of JANXUL010000203.1, read as the reverse complement.
ATTGATGATGAAATTGATTTTTATCTTTTAATCAAAGATTACCTGGGACAGCGCGATTACCAGGTATTTGCTGCCCATTCATTGGGCGACGGTATGAAAATGCTGGAGGAAAGGCAATATGATGTATTACTGCTGGATAACAATTTACCGGATGGATTTGGCTGGAAACAGGCACCGGCAATCGAAAAAAGATTTCCCAAGATGCGGATTACTTTAATCAGTGCCTATGAATCTATTTTTCTGGTTACTACCCTTCAGGGTGTTCCCTTCCGCATAATGGAAAAACCAGTAAGCCTTGAAACCCTAATTAGTTATTTCTGAATAAGTTACCTTCATCATCCTCATTTTAGAATTCAGAAAAGTCGACAAATTGATTAGTCTACATCAATTACCATTCTTTTGCCCATTCCGTTTAAATTCACCTATTTAAATTTTTGTATAAGTAGGGAAACCACATATAACTAAACGGCTTTATATAAAACCGCTTACAAAGAATATAATTCCTATTGCAGAGATTACTAAGCTGCCTATCCAAAGCGACTTTTTTTTGGTTAACATTGAAATAGCAGAAATGGCAATCGCAATCTGAAAAAGTGTTACAGATTGAGCCAGCTTTACATGTTTGGTTAGGTAAAACTTAGATTCTTTCTGTAGTTTTTCGGCTTCTTTTTTAATTTCTTCCTGTTCCGTTTTATACTTCTGTGCTGCAGTTGCATCTGCTATACCGGTCTTTACCTGTAAAGCTTTCACTTCTGCTTTAATTCCCTTGGCCTGGTAATATGACCATTGGTCTGAAGCCTGTATCTGTTCTATTAATGCCTCATTCGAATAATGCCCTGCCATTAAGCCGGATATAGCAGCGAATACAGCCATAAAAGCTGTTGAAATGGCAACAAATTTAAACCAGCCTGATTCATGGGATTCAGCTGCTTTTTCCTGAATGGTTTCATGAAGGTGTTCAATCGGTATCTCAATATCTTCCATAAATTGAATGATTAGTTGATGCGTTTAAAAAATATTGTTAACTGATTTTTTACTTATTGAAGCTAACACTTAAAAATACCCATTAAATATGTTTTGGTGCATTTTAGTACCATATTTTTCATGCCAACAGCAAAATGTGAGAATTATGTAATTTTTTTTAACAACTAAACGAAGATTTTATAAGAACTTCAGTAAAGTTTTATAACCTAATTTTATCAATATGCTTATTCGCAGGTATTTTATCTTAGTAGCGTCAATGCTCGCTTTTATGACCGTTTTCTGCCAGGATCACAAAGGTAAAAAACATAAAAAAGATAAGCAGGAAAATACGACAGCTTCAGATAATTCTTCAAAAAATAGCAATGCTGTTGTTAACTGCGATACATCACTTTGGAAATATGTTTATAACCGCAAAAGACTAGAAGTTACTGAAATATGCAAAACGGTTACAGGCGTGATTGAAGAAAGCAATGCTGATGAAGATGGTGACCAGCACATGCTATTGAAACTTGACAAAGGTCAGAAAGGTATACTTACCCCAAGGAATATGAAGAAAAAGCAAGGTGACCTTGTTATTGAAGCCGTTTGTATGAATAATGTAAGTTTAAAAAAAGTGGGGAATACCTGTAAGGGGTATATCAATCATATTCAGCTTCCTCATATTGGAGATCATGTAAAAGTAACTGGCAGCCTTGTAATAGATAGTCATAACGGTTGGGCGGAAATACACCCTATAACCAGCATTGAAAAGTTTAAATAAATTCAAGCGGCTTATTAATTTAAATCTTTACTGATGCGCTTCATCCCATTAAAATAAATTTATTTGACTAGTTCTGTAGGCCCCTCTTTTTTTCTCAAAAAGCTTAGATAAATAACCAATCCTAATATCGTTATCAGGAAAATCATACTCGTAACAGATGTCCCGAGTCCAAGACCGCCATCGCTAGGTGCCTGAGAAAAATAATCCCCTATAGAAGCGCCCAGCGGCCTTGTTAATATATAGGCAATCCAAAATGCAGTTACTGCATTTAAATTCAAACGATAATAAGCAATAGCAACCAATCCAATAATGCTGGCAAAAAGCACGGCGGATAAAAGATAACCAAGTTTCAGCTGTTCTGCTACCAGGTCACCTGCAGCGGTACCTAATGCAAAAGTTAACAAAACGGTCAGCCAATAAAAAGCCTCCCGTTTACTTGTAACAATAGAGTGTATTGATAACGTACGTTCCCGCATATACCATATTGAAAAAGTAATGGATAAGGCAATAGCAAAAATGATAGTTGTGGTAACCAGCGAAATGCCAAAATTATCTGTAAGGTTATCCGTTATAAGGGTTGCAACAATGCTTATTAAGACAACAGTAAGCCAGAAAAATGATGGTATATACTTATTGGAGTAAAATTGAAAAAATAAGGCGACAATTAATAAAACGCCCATTACAAGGGATGTTCCTGTCAGACCAAGGCTCAGATGACTGTTAAGGTAATCTGCGGCAGTTTCGCCAACGGTTGTGCATAGAATTTTAATTATCCAGAAATACAGTGTGACTTCAGGAACTTTATTGTTCATTTTACCGGCATTGTTACTCTTAAGAATTTGCATTTGACAGAATATATAAAACAATCATGCCCGCAAAAAGATAATTGTCAAGTGGCCATTCTTTCATGTAATTAATATCATTCCATATATGCAGGCTAAACCGGGGTTGTTAATACACTAACTCTTTCCCTTATTAATTTCTTTGTGCAGAAAATACATGAGTATAAATTAATTTATATATCAGGGATCGCTGATATAAAATGCGTGGAATGGTTAAGCCGTTTGGATAATTGAAAATTTGATTAATCAATCTTCCATATCTCAGTCAAGAAGATTAAACAATAGTCAAATAAAGCCAAATGTTTTTTATATTCCCGCTTATAGGATAGCATCTGCTGAGCGACTGGCTGATTTCGGACCCAGAATATAAATTAAATGAAATTATATATAAAAAAAAGATCATTTCTGGGGGGGGGATTTTTTAACAAAAATCTATATTTGATGTTTATTTTACAGATCAAATTGCCTTTAATTACTTCTTTTCGATAAAAACTAAAACACTGATTATGAGAAAAATTCTTGTTTTATTCTTGTGTATTTGTATAACCTATACCCAGGTTAATGCGCAGGATCTAACCGTAACCGGAAAAGTTACG
>JANXUL010000173.1 GCA_025356235.1 Bacteroidota bacterium | reverse complement strand
TTTTGCATTTGGATCACGGGGAACACCCGCACCTGGCTGACCAGCACCAGTACCCGGCACTTTGTCTACCGGAATACGTTTGCGTTTGCGTTTTTCTTCCCTGCCCATTGGTTTGGGACGGGTATCGCTGTTAACAGGCAGTTCAATTTTCCCGAGGATCTTAGGGCCCTCTAATTTATCTGCTTTAATATTTTCTATCGTGGGACCCGCGTCTTCCTCCGGAACCTGAATCGGTTCAGGTGCTGTGGTTGGAGTAGGTTCTGCTTTTTTTTCTTCAACAACGGGGGCATCTTTCTTTTTTGATTTAGCCGCCGGTTTGGTTTCTGCGGGTGCTTCTGCAACAGGTTCTGCCTCTTTCTTTTTAACCGTTTTTTTAGGTTTTGTAGAAGAATCAATGGTAGACAGATCAATCTTGTTCACTACCGTTGTTCCGGCCAATTCAGGCGCATCTATTTTTACATGGTCTGAATCTGCAGGTACGGGCTTCTCAACTATTGGGGGTGCTTTAATTGCAACAGGCTCGGGCTTAGGGGCCTCTACTACTACCGGTGCTACCACAACAGGCTTGGGCTCTTCTTTAACCACTACCGGTTTCTTCTCTTCTTTTCTGAATGTGATCTCTTCCTCGTCTTTTTTCTTTTTGCCTTCAGCCTGCCCACCTTTAGGTATCTCTACCTGATCGGCCTTGTTTTTGGCAACCTTATCACTTTGGAACTCTGCCTGAAGGGCATAGTATTGGTCTTCCTGGAGCTTGGCGGTTGGCTTCAGGTCATCGCGGCTAAATCCTTTCTTCACCAAAAATTCTACCAGGGTATCCTGGCCAATATTAAATTCTTTGGCGGCTGCTAACAGTCTCGGTAATTTCAGTTCTGACATTCAGTGTTTTTTAGTCCATGGTCCATATTCGATAACCCATCAACAATGGACTATGGTCCATGGGTTTCTTATCTATTAACAACTATCTCCCGTTTTACTACTTCGACAAAGATAGTCTCTTAAAAGCTGCTTATTCTTCCCTGTCGAACTCTTCCTGCAATACCTTTCTCACTTCGTCAATCGTTTCTTTCTCCAGGTCGGTTCTTCTTTCGAGCTCTTCAGCGGTCAATTTCAGAATACTGCGGGCAGTATCACAACCAATCCGTTTGAATTCTTCGATTATCCAGGCTTCTATCTCATCACTAAATTCGTCGAGATCAATATCAAACTCATCAACAATTTCTTCATCCTCGCGATACACGTCAATTTCATACCCAGTAAGTTCGCAGGCCAGTTTGATATTTACGCCCCTGCGGCCAATGGCCAGGGAAACCTGGTCGGCTTTCAGGTATACCTCTGCATGTTTCTTTTCATTATCCAGTTCCATATAGCTGATCTTGGCCGGTGTTAAGGAACGCTGGATCAACAGTTGGATATTGGTGGTGTAATTAATTACATCAATATTCTCATTCTTCAATTCACGCACGATACCGTGAATACGGCTTCCTTTCATACCTACGCAGGCACCTACCGGGTCAATCCTGTCGTCGTAAGATTCTACGGCCACTTTTGCCCTTTCACCCGGATCGCGAACTATTTTTTTGATAGCGATCAATCCGTCAAATATTTCAGGCACTTCTATTTCGAGCAATTTAGACAGGAATAAAGGACTGGTTCTTGACAGGATGATGACAGGTGAATTATTTTTCAGGTCAACGCGGGCCACAACGGCACGGATGTTTTCGCCTTTTTTGAAATAATCCTGTGGTATCTGTTCTGATTTGGGAAGGATCAGTTCATTACCTTCTTCATCAAGTAACAACACTTCTTTTTTCCAAACCTGGTAAACTTCCGCGCTGATGATATCACCTACACGGTCGCCATATTTTTTAATCAATACATTTTTCTTCAGGTCGCTGATACGGCTGGCCAGGGTTTGTTTCGCTGCCAGGATAGCACGGCGGCCGAAATCGAGGATATTTACTTCTTCGTATAATTCTTCCCCCACTTCAAAATCCGGTTCAATTTTCGCTGCATCCGTATACCCTACTTCAGCCAAAGGATCCATTACTTCACCATCGTCTACAATCATCCGGCGACGGATAATTTCAAGGTCACCTTTCTCTGCGTTAACGATCACATCAAAATTTTCATCGCTGCCGAATTTTTTACGAAGTAATGTTTTGAATACATCCTCCACCACTTTCATCATCGTGGGACGATCAATGTTTTCTGCATCTTTGAATTCCTGAAATGCGTCAATTAGGTTGATACTAGCCATATCTTAATGTTTAAGTTCCCCGCTTCCAGCCACCGGCTGTAGGCAATTAAAATTTAGTTTGAACGGTTGTTGATTTTATATTAGCAAATGGAATAACGACCTGTTGTGTAACCGCCTTTTTTCCTTTCCCTTCCGTGTATTCTATAAGGATATCTGCTTCGGTTACGGTAAGCAGTTGACCTTCTTTTTGGGTATCATCCGCAAACACCACTTCTACATTTCTGCCGATATTTTTTAGATACTGGCGATGCAATTTCAGCGGTTCATCTATGCCCGGTGAAGAGAGTTCCAAAGAATATTCCCCTTCGGGATACATACCTGTTTCCTCAATCAGCTTATACAGTTTCCGGTTAAAGCGAACACATTTTTCTATGGCCAGTCCCTGGTCGCCATCAATAAATACTTTTACATTATTGGTGGGTTTGATGTGGATGGACACGCAAAAATATTCGGGCTCCCCGGCCAGTAACTCATTTACCAGCTTTTCTATCTTCTCTAATACTGCTTCGTTTGACATATGTAAATAAGAGAAGGGAGCGGTAGCCGCTCCCTTCTGTTGATTCATTTCTATTGCAAATGTAGGTAAACTGTGGGTAAACTTCCAAATTTCTCTGATTTTTCCTCAAAGCGGCCCTTACTGACTATTGAATAAGGAAGTGGTTTTCAGTTCATAATTCGATACTCCTTGTTCAATAGTCATTATTCTCTTCCCTACCTTTGCTACTCTATGTTTAAGATTATCGTATATGGATTCCTGCTCTACCTGCTGTACAAATTTATATTTGAGCTGGTGATACCCGTAAGCAAAGCCACATCGCAGGTAAAAGACAAGATCCGCGAAATGCAGGAACAACAGCAGGAGCAGCAGCGCCGGCAACAACAGGCCGGGCCCGCACCGGTGCAGCAAACACAGCCGCCCAAAGATAGGGATGCGGATTATATTGAGTTTGAGGAGATGAAACCGTGAGTGGTGAGTTCGTTGAGGATAAATGGGTATTTCCGGATTAGCGTTGATTACGCGGCATTCCAATTCATATAATGTTACAATATAAGGTCGAGCACTGTTTTGGGGGCTACGAGGTGAATGGTTTGAAGGCCTGCTTTTTGGGCACCGGCAATGTTTATAGCCGTATCATCAATAAATAAGGTTTCTGCGGCCAGCAGCTTTTCTTCTTCCAGTATTTTTTGAAAGGATATTATGTACGGTTTACGCAGGCCCAGTTCGTGTGAATAATAGGCCTTGATAAAATATTTGCTGAAATCAGTACAACCATTTTCCCTGCTTAAGATTTCCATAAAAGCATCATAGTGTATGCTGTTGGTATTGGAAAACAGGTACACATTGTATTGCTGGCGGATGGTATCCAGCCATTGCAGTCTTTCCGGCGGAAAGTCCAGTAGCAGGGCATTCCAGGCGGTTTTTATCTGTTCATTGGTAAGGTGGCTATGCGATTCATGTCTGAAAGCATCATAAAAATCATTTGCACTGATCATACCCGTTTCCAATTGCTCAAACAGGTCATTAGAATGGTGCTGGTTGTACATGTTAGGGAATTCGGTTATGCCCAGCTCTATAAATGCCTGTTCGGTTAATTTGAAATCGAGGTTCATAAAAATCCCGCCGAGGTCGAAAATGATGTTTTTGATGGGTTGCATGGGGCAAAAATATAGTAGAAATTAAAGTTCTCTTGGAGAATATGCTGATTTAGCTATTTTTGCGCCTCTTATGTATTTCGGTAAACCGGAATCAGGGCCTATAGCTCAGTTGGTTAGACCCTCCCGACCAATCTCGGGAGGGTCACTGGAAGGAGAAGTAGTTCTTTTTTACATATTTGAAAACAACCCCGTTGTTTTCGGGCCTATAGCTCAGTTGGTTAGAGCACCTGACTCATAATCAGGGGGTCCCTGGATCATGCCCAGGTGGGCCCACTTCACGTCTGCAAAGGCTTTCATTCAGTTGGAGGCCTTTGTTGTTTTTACTACTTGCAATAAAAGCCGCAATAAACAGGTTCAGGAGATATATACGGTTGGCCGGCAATGGGCTTTTGCGATTGGCATGGAGAT
>JANXUL010000148.1 GCA_025356235.1 Bacteroidota bacterium | reverse complement strand
TCAAGGTGTTGCATCTCGCCTTTGCTTTCCATGATCTGCATTTCACCCTTACGCTGGGTAACCAGGTCGATCACCTTTCCGCTGAAATCAGCAGGAACGTCAACTACCAGGTTCTCAAAAGGCTCATGCTTCTTGCCATTAATGGTCTTCACCAATACCTGTGGGTTACCCACGGTAAGCTCATACCCTTCACGGCGCATGGTCTCAACCAGGATCCCGAGGTGGAGAATACCACGACCGAATACCAGGAAGCTATCTGCACTGTCTGTATCTTCTACACGTAAAGCAAGGTTCTTTTCTGTTTCCTTCATCAAACGGTCACGCAGGTGGCGTGAGGTTACAAACTTACCATCCTTACCAAAGAAAGGCGAGTTGTTAATGCTGAAAGTCATGCTCATGGTTGGCTCATCCACACTTATAATAGGTAACCCTTCCGGTGTATCTATATCAGCAATGGTATCTCCGATATTAAAATCATCCAACCCTACTACGGCACAAAGGTCACCGGCAATTACTTCGGTTACTTTGCGTTTACCCATTCCTTCAAACACGTACAATTCTTTTACTTTACTTCTTTTGAAAGTACCATCTCCCTGCACCAATGCAATGGTCTGGCCTTCTTTCACTACACCACGGGTTACTTTACCAATGGCAATACGGCCAAGGAATGAGGAGTAATCCAGTGAAGTGATCTGCATCTGCAACGGCCCTTCATTTATTTTGGGAGCCGGTACATATTTAATGATCCCATCCATTAATGGAAGGATATCTTCTGTTTGTGTTAAGCTGTCGTTGAACCAGCCGTTCTTACCGCTACCATAAAAAGTAGGGAAGTTCAGTTGTTCTTCAGTAGCATCGAGGTTGAAGAATAATTCAAATACCGCATCGTGAACTTCATCGGGGCGGCAATTGGCTTTATCTACTTTATTGATCACTACAATCGGGTGGAGATTCAGTTGCAAGGCTTTCTGTAATACAAAACGGGTTTGTGGCATAGGCCCTTCAAAAGCATCTACCAGCAAAATAACCCCATCGGCCATTTTCAATACGCGCTCTACTTCACCACCAAAATCACTGTGACCTGGGGTATCAATTACATTGATCTTATAATCTTTGTAAATAACCGCAGCATTCTTACTGAAGATGGTAATACCTCTTTCTTTTTCAAGATCGTTACTATCCATGATCAGTTCACCTGTATCCTGGTTGTCTCTGAATACTTTGGTCGTTTGTAAAATCCTGTCTACCAATGTTGTTTTGCCATGATCCACGTGTGCAATAATGGCAATGTTTCTTATTTCCATGTAAAAATTTAAGGCTGCAAAGGTACGGATTTACAACCGGAGGGCAAAGAACTTAACATAAATATGACATAACCAGTTGGGGAACAGTGGTTAAGGTGTTGGCGTTCCGGGTTTACGGATTGCTGGTTACGCGTCTGATAAGTAGTTATGATAGCGTTGGAGCAAGTATATCCTATTTAAATAACTTGTGCTATTATATATATCTAACTTATCTAATGCATATTACACATAACACGCAACTCGTATCTTCCTTATCAAACCCTTACATATATCTTCCGCTTATCCATCCAATATCCCACACTCCAGCAAACCAGCATATAGCATACGGCAAATAAAAGTGAGGCCCAATAATCGCCGGCATAACTGAAAATATGAAGGTATATCCACCTGAAGAGGTTACTATCCCCTACCGGTACCATATAAAGTACGGTTACCAATATTTCTGATAAGAGATATACAAAAAGCGGGTTCTTCCCAACAGTTTCAAAGAACCATGCCCATTTTATTTTTTTCTGCATATCCACTATGTAAATGATTGTGCCCAGGATCAGGCAATCCAATCCTACCGTATGCAGTACAAAAGGACTGGTCCATAATTTTTTATTAATGGGGAAGATGAAGTTCCAGAAATAAGCAATCACTAATAAAGCAAACCCGGCCAGGATAAGTTTGGTGAGTCCTTCATAAGATTTACCTTCTTTTTGTACATGCTGCCCTACCACATATCCCGCCACCACATTCACAATGGCCGGCAAAGTACTTAACCAGCCTTCGGGGTCGAATGCAACACCTTCTCCGTGATACAAATGCGCATCGCCCATTAACCATCGGTCAAATGCCAAACCGGCATTGCCCTGCAAACTAAGCGGGGCCAACGGATCACCAAACCAAAAACATAACCCCCAATACAAAAGCAATAGCCCTATACTGATGATAATAGTTAATGTAGGTTTTATAAAATAAACCATCAGGGAAGCGAAGCCATAGCAAAGCGCTATGCGTTGCAAAACGCCCAGTATACGGGTATGCGCAATAGGTGATAAGCTCCAATGCCCATTCTCAACATTGAAAAACGGGAACCAATAGAGGAGATAGCCCAATAAAAAAATAAGCAGCGTACGTTTGAATATTTTAGCCAACACTTCTGCGGTCTTTTTTTGCTCCCATTTTTTCATCACAAAACTCATGGCATTACCTACTGCAAATAAAAACGAAGGAAATACAAGGTCGGTGGGTGTAAAACCATCCCATTTGGCATGGTGCAGGGGTGCAAAAGTAAGAGAGGAATCACCGGGTGTGTTTACGATAATCATCAAACAGATCGTCATTCCCCGGAATACATCCAATGCAAGAAATCGTTGGTTAGCGTTCATGGCAGTCGTTTTGGAGTACCCGAATATAGTTATTTCTGGAGATTTTCTCAGCGGCTTTTGTGAGATAGTCCTTACCCCGCAGATGCACAGAACAATCAGTGTAAATCTGTACAGGTGTAGCGGATAAATTATTCTATCGTATATTAAATAATGAAAAAAGTTGCCTTATACCTGCAATCCATTTTTTATGTAGCAGCCGGCGTAAACCATTTTCGCAAACCAATTGCATATTTTGGTTTGATACCACCTTATTTACCATGGCCAATTATCATCAACACAATGGCAGGTATGGCTGAAATAATTTTTGGGCTGCTATTGGTTTTTACTGCCACCCGTAAATGGGCTGCTTATGGTATTATACTGATGCTGGTTGCTTTTATTCCTGCGCATATTTATTTCATACAAATAGGCGGCTGTATTCCGGGCGG
>JANXUL010000139.1 GCA_025356235.1 Bacteroidota bacterium | reverse complement strand
TAGAAAATTATTTAGTCCCTTTCACATACTTCTCTAACCACTGGTTCTGCTCCCATAACATGTGTAATAAATTTTCTTTGCCCCGGTAACTATGCGCTTCATAAGGCAGGAATACAAAGCGAACCGTTCCGCCATTTCCTTTAATGGCAGCAAATAAACGTTCACTGTTAATAGGGTATGTGCCTGTATTATCATCCGCCTCACCATGGATGAGCAGGATAGGCGTTTTAATCTTATCTGCATAACTGAACGGGCTCATTTCATTATACAATTGCGGTGCCTGCCAGTAAGTTCTGTCTTCATTCTGAAAACCAAATGGTGTTAAGGTGCGGTTGTATGCACCACTGCGTGCAATACCGGCTTTAAAAAGGTTGGTATGTGCCAGTAAGTTGGCAGTCATAAACGCACCATAGCTATGGCCACCTACGGCCACACGCTTTCTGTCGCCCACACGCATTTCAGCCAATTTATTAATTGCTGCTTCTGCATTCGACTGCAATTGTGCAATGAAATTATCATTCGGTTTTTTATCGGTACCGGGTGCCACAATAGGCATTTCGGCATTATCTAGAATGGCATACCCCTGTGTTACATAAAAAATGGGGGAAGCCCAGCTGATAGTCGTAAAGCGATCCTTGCTGCCACGTATTTGGGCTGCATCGGCGGCTGAATTAAATTCTCTTGGATAAGCCCAGATCACAACCGGCAGCGGGCCATCTTTATCCTTGTTGTAACCTTTGGGTAAATAGAGGTCACCGGTAAGGTCTACACCATCGGCTCTTTTATATTGGATTTTTTCTTTGGTAACACCAATCAAACCGGGGTAGGGATTTGCAAAGTTGGTAATCGGTCTGTCGGCTAGCCGCAATACCAGGTTTTTAATATAATAATTAGGTACCTCCGTTTGCGATTCGCGGCGGGTAAGTAATACTAATTTATCTGCATCAATTACTTCTTCTATCATTTCAAATGAACCTTCTTTGCAACGCCAGATGATATCATTTTTTTTGGTTGTTAAATCAAACTTAGCCAGAAAAGGCAAATCGCCTTTTGGTGAAGAACCTGTTGCATTATTCATTAAAATTTTGGTGCCGTTATCCGTGGTTTGTATTACAGTCCTGCCAAATTTATTTTTCGTGCCCACTGGTGCCCCCGGATTATTATAAGCATCTGTTTGGTTGCGTTCATACAACATCTCAAGGGTGTTGGCGGTGGTATTGTACCGGCTAACCCTGCTGGTTTGCTTTGACCTGGATATTTCGGTAACGAGGGCCAAAGATGCATCGCCCCAGGTAGTTCCGGCATACCGCATTTTGGTTTTAAATAATTCTTTGCCTTCACCGGTAAATGGTGCGTTTAGTGAATAAACTGCATCATGGTAATCCACCTGTTTTTTAATCAACCCGCTATCCAATGGCATGGCCCAGGTAATAGTGGCGGCTTCATCATCCCTCCAATCAAAACCCCTGGGTACATTTTGCGTATTGTCATTTCCGGAAGGTGTTCCTTCAGTTGAGGGTAATTCGGCCAATACTTTTATCACTTTACCGCTTAGGTCATTGATAGATATGGTTGAAGGGAAACCATTCGCCGTTACTAAATAGGAAAACGGTTTCTTAATGGTGCGCACCAGCATATATTTTTTGTTGGGCGATAAAGTAAATGTGCTTACAATACCAGGGTTGCCTATATTGGTTTCTACCCCGTTTTTATTTTGTATCAGTTGAGAAGTGGCATAATACTCAAATAATTGCTCATCATAGGGTGATTTGATCAGGTCCTGGAAAGTAGGACTGGGTGCAGTTTTACCCAAGCTCTGCTGTATAGTGGGGCCTTTAGGTGTTATGGGCCTTTTTGGGGTGTTGGCAGCTGATTGTGTAGTGGCTTTGTATAAGATGGTGTTATCATCAACCCATGTGTAGGCAACACCTAAAACCGTGTTTACTGCCTGCTTGTTGATCCTGGTTGCTTTTTGGGTTGCGATATCAATCACATATAAATCTACTTTGCTGCCAGTGGTATTGGTGAATGCGATTTTTGTATCAGACGGGCTCCAGTTTGCATTTCCTGCCAGTAGGTTTGCAGGAAGGCCGGTAACCGGTAATTCTTTGCCCGTTTTTATGTTCTTTAACGTGAAATTATTGATGAATGATTGCCTGCTCGGCGAGAAATTATTAGGGTTCAAACGTAATCCGGCAATTCGGTTTTCGGGTTGTCCCAATTCTTCTACTGTGGGGTAGGAATTACGCTCACTCAATAACATCCATTCTGCCTTGCTGTCAATTCGTACAGCAGGTGTTGGTTTTGCCAATAAGAGGTCGGCAATTTCTTTTGGGGGTGCTTGATAACTCACCGCATCCTGCCCATACAAAAAACTGAATGCAAAGAGTAACATACCCATTCCGAAAATGTGTTTCATTTTTCTCATGATAGTTTGGTTTGTATTTAAAACAGTTATTGATATACCCTTACATAATCTATTTCCATGCGTTTCGGATAAATCGTATCATCCACCCCTTTCTTTCCGCCCCATCCGCCGCCAACAGCAATGTTCAACAATAAATGAAAGGGTTTGTTGAATGGCCACGCATCATTACCACTGTGTTCGTTTTGAAAAGTAAAATAAGGTTTATCATCAATCAGCATGGTAACCTTTTCCGAATTCCAATCCAATGAATACACATGAAAGGCCTCGCTGCAATCAGAAAGGGTAGTGGTAGCCGTTTTCTGTGTGCCGATGCTGTGGAAATATTTTTTGGTATGCGCCGAAGCATGAATAACGCCCTGGTCGTAACCAACATGCTCCATAATGTCGATTTCGCCATCATCCGGCCATTTTAAAGGGGTTGTTGAGCCCAGCATCCAGATAGCGGGCCATGTTCCACGACCATTGGGTATTTTGGCTTTCACATCAATACGGCCATAGGTCCAGTCGCCCTTGCCCTTTGTAACCAGCCTTGCGGAAGAATAAGCATTTTTACCAATGGTTTCTTTTTTTGCTTCTATAATCAACAGCCCATTTTCCACCCGGGCATTTTCTGTTTTTTTTGAGGTATAATATTGTAATTCCCCATTTCCCCAGCCATTACCGCCAACATCGTAATTCCATTTGGTAGAGTCGGGAAGCCCCGTATAATTGAATTCATCGCTCCAGACCAATTTTCTTTTTGATTGGGCTAATAATGCAGAAAAACAAACAGTCAACAAGATTAAAGTGACTATAAACAGGCGTATTTTCTTCATTTCAGTAATTTTTTGGGATAAGCAAGATACTTATAAAAAAGTCGGTTTTTGAATGGGTTTCCGGCGGGAATGAAAAAAATTTGCCCGTAAATGAAGATGCCTTTACTTTTGTGCCTCACAATGAAAGTATTTGCACATATACATCACCATCATTTCTTACCCAAGGGGTAGGCTGTTGGTGTTTTGTGCTGGTCACGATAAAACATTAAAGGGCTTACCTCATTGGTAGGCCCTTTGTTTTTGCCCCATTCCTGCAGGGGGCTATTATTCTTCAGGAAAAAAAAGTGTTAAGCAGATCAATTGTATGAAAGAGACCAATCAAAACATTCCTTCTCAGCAGGGAAATGAGGCTAAACTAAAATTAGCCATCCAGAAAAGCGGGAGGCTACACGATGATTCTATCCGCCTGTTAAAAGAATGTGGCATAGATATCAGTAATGGTGTAAATAAGCTAAAGGCCGAAGCCAGTAATTTTCCGATAGAAGTTTATTTTTTACGCGATGATGATATTCCACAATACGTAGAAGATGCGGTAGCTGATATTGGCTTTGTAGGTGAAAATGTTGTGTATGAAAAGAAAAAGAAAGTAGAAGTGGTAGAGAAACTGGGCTTTGGTAAATGCAGGCTCAGCATTGCTGTGCGGAGGGGCGAAGAATATGGTGGGGTGCAATTTCTTGCCGGCAAAAAAATCGCTACCAGTTACCCGGTTATTGTGGAAGATTTCCTGAAAGAAAAAGGGGTAGACGCCGAAATACATGAGATCAGCGGCAGTGTGGAAATTGCACCGGGTATTGGTTTGGCGGATGCTATCTGCGACCTGGTAAGCAGCGGTTCTACATTATTCATGAATGGGTTGAAGGAGGCTGAAACCATCCTGCAATCGCAGGCAATATTGATCAGGAATAAAAAATTAGACCCGGCCAAACAACAATTACTGGATCGTTTGGTATTCAGGATACAGTCGGTAAAAAAAGCAAAGAATAATAAATATGTACTGTTGAATGCACCGAATAATAAATTAAAAGAGATCATTGGCTTATTACCCGGAATGAAAAGTCCAACCGTATTGCCTCTGGCCGAAGAAGGCTGGAGTAGTGTACACAGTGTATTAAATGAAAATGATTTTTGGGATATTATTGAACAGCTGAAAGCAGCAGGTGCACAGGGTATATTGGTGGTGCCGATAGAGAAGATGATTGTATAACGTGAATTATGAAACGCGGGTGGTGAGTAGTGAATAGTGAGTGGGGAGTTTTGGTAAATTAAATGGCCGAAATAAATATAGTCACGATTGTCGATTAACCATTCACGATTCGAAAACCCTGGGTTAACTTTTAATCTTTCACAATGAAGCTAATAAAATATCCCTTACGGAAAAACTGGAAGCAGCTGCTGCAGCGGCCGGCAATTGATAATACTTTATTACAGCAGAAAGTAAAAATAGTGATGAATGAAGTAAAGCAAAACGGGGATAGGGCCATCAAACAATTTACGCAGGAGTTTGATGGAGTTGCGCTGGAAAATTTTGTTGTATCTGCAAATGAAATCAACGAATCGGCGGCTTTACTTTCTGCTGAATTAAAACTAGCCATCCAGCAAGCCGCAGCTAATGTGGAAATGTTTCACAAAAAACAGGTGACCAATGTTGAGATAGTGGAAACCATGCCCGGCGTACAATGCTGGCGAAAAAGTATCGGAATAGAAAAAGTAGGTTTGTATATTCCGGGAGGAACTGCTCCTTTATTCTCAACGATCCTTATGCTGGGAATCCCTGCAAAAATTGCCGGCTGCAAAGAAATTATTTTATGCTCGCCCCCGGGTAAAGACGGAAAATTACATCCCGCTATTTTATTTGCCGCAGAATTGGTTGGCATAACCAAAATTTTTAAAATAGGTGGGGTGCAGGCGATTGCTGCTATGGCTTATGGAACGCAAACCGTGCCACAGGTATATAAGATATTCGGCCCGGGCAATCAATATGTAACCTGTGCAAAACAGCTTATACAGCAGGATGGTATTGCCATTGATATGCCTGCAGGCCCCAGTGAAGTATGCGTGTTGGCAGATGCCACTGCCAATGCTGCATTTGTTGCTGCCGACCTGTTGAGCCAGGCAGAACATGGTGTGGATAGCCAGGTGTTATTGGTTACGTGTGACGGTTTCCTGGTTGAAAATGTGCACAAAGCATTGGAAAAACAGTTGGCAGTATTGCCACGAAAAGATATTGCTGCGAAAGTTTTAGAGAACAGCACCGCTATCATTGTAAACGATATGGAAGAAGCGATCGACCTGGTAAATGAATATGCTGCCGAACATTTGATCATTGCCTGTGAACATAATGAAAGCATAGCGGAAAAAATCATCAATGCAGGTTCTGTTTTTCTGGGAAATTATTCGCCTGAAAGTGTGGGCGATTATGCCAGCGGCACTAATCATACACTGCCTACCAATGGTTTTGCCAAAGCCTATAGTGGGGTGAGTGTGGATAGTTTTGTAAAAAAAATCACTTACCAGAAACTATCCCGTCAGGGCTTGCTGAAAATTGGTGAAACGGTTGTATTAATGGCAGAAGCCGAAGGGCTTACGGCACATGCAAATGCGGTAAATATTCGCCTGAATAGCGATTCACAAGGATAATGAATTTAGAATTTTGAACAAGGAATTTTGAATGTTGATTTTTTACTTCATTATTCAATATTTCTTGTTCGATAATAAAATACAGTAAGAATTTTATATAAATCAATATGTTTCAACTAGAAAACCTCATCAGGGAAAACATTAAAAAATTAACCCCGTACTCATCTGCCCGCGATGAGTTCAGTGGTGAAGCAAAAGTGTTTCTGGATGCGAATGAAAACAGCCTTGGATCACCCCTTACCAAATGGTACAACCGTTACCCCGATCCACACCAGATGGCAGTTAAAGAAAAAATTAGTGTAGTAAAAGGGATCAGTGCCGAACATATTTTTCTGGGTAATGGCAGTGATGAATGTATAGATCTGTTATTCCGCTCTTTCTGCGAGCCGGGCAAGGATAATGTAATTATTTGTCCGCCTACCTATGGTATGTATGAAGTGAGTGCCAATATCAACGATATAGAAATAAAAAAAGCACCGCTGCTGGAAGATTTTCAGTTAGACCTTATTCACATTGAAAATTTAATTGATGCCAATACCAAACTTATCTGGCTCTGTTCACCCAATAACCCCACCGGCAATTCACTGAACAGGGTAGATATTGAAATAATATTGAATAATTTTAAAGGTATCGTGATAATAGACGAAGCGTACATCAATTTTGCCAAACAAAAATCATTCCAACAGGAGCTTGCCGAATACCCCAACCTGGTGGTAATGCAGACCTTTAGTAAAGCCTGGGGATTGGCAGGATTAAGGTTGGGCATGGCATTTGCTTCCTCAGCAATTATCGAAGTGCTGAATAAGGTAAAACCGCCTTATAATATCAACCAGGCAACACAGGAACTGGCATTGAAAGCATTGGAAGAGGTAGGACAGGTAAATGATATGATCAAACTGCTGGTAGATATGCGTGAAGCATTAGCCGAAGTATTTTTATCAATGCCTACCGTAGAAAAAGTGTACCCTTCTGATGCCAATTTTATCCTGGTAAAGATCAAAGAAGCGAAAAATATATATATGTTCCTGCTTACAAAAGGCATTGTTTTGCGCGACAGGAGCAATGTAAAACTCTGCGAGGATTGCCTACGAATCACTGTGGGCACGGAAAAAGAGAACACAATTCTGGTCGAAGCTATGCAGGAATGGTATAATCAATAAACAATCTGTTCAATTTTGTGTTTTCAGTTGTAATTTCAAACCTAAAATAGCATTCAATATGAAAAAAATCATTCATTGCTTGTCAGTAACACTTGCCATAATCAGCCTGTCATACCTGACAGCAGGTGCTTCTGATTCACTCAAAGTAACTACGCCGGCAGGCATTGTAGCAGATGCGGATAATGCCGGGCTGAAATTGCCTAATGGTTTTAGTGCACTTAAGGTAGCCGAAAACGTAGGCAAATCGCGCCATATTGTTGTTACTGCTCAAGGCGATATATACGTAAAACTTGACCGCGTGGTAAATGGCAAAGGGGTTCTTCGACTGCACGACAGTAAAGGAAATGGTAAAGCTGATAATATAACAGGCCTGGGCAATTATGGAGGTACTGGGATCACCATAAAAAATGGCTACCTGTATGCTTCATCCAACACAGAAGTATTTCGTTACAAGTTGAATGCGAAGAACGAAGTAATCAATCTGGATGCGCCTGAAAAAATAATTACAGGATTAGGAACCGGTCAGCATCCGTCAAAATCAATTGTACTCGATAACGAAAATCATATTTATGTGAATCAGGGTGCGTATTCTAATTCCTGCCAGGAACAGGACAGAACCCTGGGTTCTAAAGGTAAAATGCCCTGCCCTGTTTTAAACGATGCGGCGGGTATTTGGCAATACAGCGCAGATAAATTAAATCAAACGCAGGCCGACGGTGTACGGTATGGAACAGGTTTGAGAAATGTGGTGGGATTAGACTGGAACCAGCAAACCAATTCCTTATTTGTAATGCAGCATGGAAGGGATCAATTGTTTCAAAACTGGCCGGAATTTTTTACTGAAAAACAAAGCGCGGAATTGCCTTCAGAATGCATGTATGAAATCAAAAAAGGAGCGAATGCGGGCTGGCCTTATATTTTTTATGATCATATCCAGCACAAAAAAATATTGGCTCCGGAATATGGTGGTGATGGCAAAAAAGAAGGTGGTAAAGATGCAATTGACCCTGTGGTCGCATTCCCCGGCCACCTGGCTCCGGATGGCTTATTATTTTATACAGGCAGTATGTTCCCCGCGAAATATAAGAATGGTGCTTTTATCGCATTTCATGGTTCATGGAACAGGGCACCGTTGCCACAGGAAGGGTATTATGTGGTATTTGTACCTTTTAAGAATGGCAAACCATCAGGTGATTCGGAAGTATTTGCGAACGGTTTTTCCGGACTTGCGCAAGTCAACAGCCCGGGCGAAGCGAAGCACCGTCCCTGTGGTTTGGCGCAGGGCCCGGATGGCTCATTGTATGTGTCTGATGATGCAAAAGGAACTATCTATCGCATAATTTATAAGGGCAAATAAGAATCTAAATGAAGCAACTGATCCCCTCCTTATGTTTGATTTTGGTGTTGATGAGTTTTCAAACTCAGCCAAAAAAACAAGTATTAATAAAACCCAAAACGGCTGTTGTAACAGCGGCTCCCGCTGCAGGTATGAAGGCAGTTCTCCTGAGGGGGAAAGCCGTATATCTGCAGCAATGTCTTGCCTGCCATCAAGCTGATGGCGGCGGGGTGGCTCACCTTAATGCTCCGCTGAACGGGGCAGCTGCAGTGGTTGGAAAAGATAAAGAAAAACTTATCCGTATTGTATTAAAAGGAATGAAAGGCGTTGATATTGATGATGAGTCTTACAACAACACAATGGCACCCCATCCTGAATTAACGGATCAGCAGATAGCTGATGTACTTACCTACGCACGAAACAGCTGGACGAATAAAGCGTCGGCCGTATCTGCTGCAGAAGTAAAAGCGGTAAGGGCAAAAATCAAATAATATAGGTAATGAGCGATGCAACAATAGAACAGCCCAATACTGCCAACACCTTCAATGGATGGGGTAATGGTATCCGTGTACTTTTTTTAGACAGGGATGGTGTAGTACTGGTAGAACCACCAACCGATTTTCAAATTGATAGTGTTGACAAAACAATTTTCCTTCCGGCTGCTATTACGGCCTTGTCGAAAATTGCGGCAGAGCTGGATTATTATAAGGTGATGGTGACCAACCAGGATGGATTGGGCACCGATGCCTATCCTGAATTTGATTTCTATCCCTATCATAATTTAATGCTTCGCACATTAGCAGGTGAAGGATTTGTGTTTGATGAAATGCATATCGACAGAACCTACGCCAAAGAAAACAAACCTACCCGTAAACCGGGCACCGGTATGCTGCAGCATTTTTTTGATACGGAGAAATATGATCTTGCCAATTCATTCATGGTAGGCGACCGATGGAGCGATATTCAGTTAGCGAAAAACCTGGGCTGCAAAGCCATTTACCTGCGTTCACCTTTACACACATTTACGGATGAACAGGAGACCAGCCTGCGCAGTACCATCGCTTTAGAAACAGATAACTGGCAGGATATTTATGCGTTTTTGAAAATGGGTTTGCGTACAGTGGTGCATGAACGCAATACCAATGAAACAAAGATCAGTATCGAATTGAATTTGGATGGTAGTGGTAAAACAAATATTTCTACCGGTCTTGGTTTCTTTGACCACATGCTCGACCAGATTGCGCGTCATGGTAAAATGGACCTGACCGTTATTGCCAAAGGCGACCTGCACATTGATGAACACCACACCATAGAAGATACAGGCATTGCATTAGGGGAAGCTTTTGCCAAAGCATTGGTTGATAAACGCGGAATGGAACGTTACGGGTTTGCCTTACCTATGGATGAAGCCGAAGCCAAAGTGCTGATAGATTTTGGTGGCCGGAGCTGGATCGTTTGGAATGCCGAATTCAGGCGCGAAAAAATAGGGGAGATGCCAACTGAAATGTTCTTCCACTTTTTCAAATCATTCAGTGATGCAGCAAAATGTAACCTGAATATTGAATGTAAAGGGGAAAATGAACACCATAAAATTGAAGCCATCTTCAAAGCCTTCGCCAAAGCGATACGCATGGCAGTGAAGCGGGATCCATTGAGCAATTATTTGCCTTCTACAAAAGGGGTGTTATAATTTTAGTGAGTTGTGAGTTGTGAGTAGCGTTTAAGCTTATCACTGACTACTCACGACTCACTACTCACCATTCATTTCACCCTTGTCCACACCTCCGTCCTTCCCAATAATGAAAAACCAATATATCCCCGCAAACTAAGTGTTTTCAGGTCTTTCAGTTTCATGAAGCATTTATAATCTTTGCCATTTTTCGGGTCGTAAATGCGGCCGCCATTCCATTCGTCATCATCATATTTAAAATTACGAAGGATCAATGCGCCAATTAATGGCTTTGACTGAAGCAATTTGTCGGGGTTATTGGCATCCAGTTTAGGATTGCCTTTGGGGCCATTGGGTTCTTTCAGCCAAATGATCTTGCCAAAATATTTATCGCCTTCCTTATAAATTTGTATTTGCCCCTCGCCGCTGGCGTTTAACCATATACCTACTATATCATCAGGATTTGTTTTTGCGGAAGCCGTCAAACAAAAAAGACAGGTAAAAATTGCAAATATATTTTTCATAAAAATTAATTAAAATTTGTTTCAATAAGAGAAAAACGGAGAAAAAGAGGAACAGATTTCCTTATCTCTTTTTCTTCGTTTTTCTCTTATCGAAATATTAATACATATTGTTCAAATAAATGATTCCATCTTTCATTACCAAAATAGTTTTCCGAACATCCTGAATGTTTTCTGCAGGGTTGCCCTTAACCGCAATCATATCAGCCAGCATACCTTTTTGTATCCTTCCTACCTTATCGCCATAACCAAATACGTCTGCATTTACAGATGTAGCACTTTTTAAAACATCTATTGGCTTCATACCATAGGCTACCATGGCTTCCATTTCTCTGGCATTATCGCCATGTGGATAAACACCCACATCACCGCCAAAACAAATCGTAACCCCTTTCTGTAATGCCAATGCGAAACTTTTCCGCTTGGTAAGAATCCTGCTGGGTTCGGGCAGGGTGCCTCTTTTCCAGCCATCATATTCACTGGTAGCTTCTGCGGCACTCAATGTTGGGCAATATGCGACTTTGTTTTTTACCATCAGGTCAAAAATTTCTGCAGTAGCATTATCGCCATGCTCAATCGTGGATACGCCGGCTAAAATGGCCCTGCGCATACCTTCTTCTGTGCTCGCATGTGCCACTACTTTCCGCCCACTACTGGCGGTTACGGCTACCACTGTTTTCAGTTCTTCCAAAGTAAAAGTAGGTAAGGATGTTTTGTTAAGTCCCCAGCGATAATCGGCATATACTTTTATCAGGTCGGCACCATTACCTATCTGTGTTCGCACTTCTTTAATCAATGCATCTATCCCGTCAGCTTCGGCAGCGCCCCTGTTCATGATATTGGTAAGG
>JANXUL010000137.1 GCA_025356235.1 Bacteroidota bacterium | reverse complement strand
AAACGGAGTTGGCCAGGGCTTTGTCGAAATATATGTTCGATTCTGAAGATTCTTTGATACGGATTGACATGAGTGAGTACATGGAAAAATTTTCTGTCAGCCGATTAATTGGCGCACCTCCCGGTTATGTAGGTTATGAGGAAGGTGGACAGTTAACAGAGAAAGTTCGACGTAAACCTTATTGTGTGATTTTACTGGATGAGATTGAAAAAGCACACCCGGATATTTATAACATCCTGTTACAGGTACTCGATAACGGGCAACTGACAGATGGGTTGGGCAGGAAAGTTGATTTTAAAAATACCATGATCATTATGACTTCCAATATTGGCGTACGTCAGTTGAAAGAGTTTGGTGATGGTGTAGGTTTTGCAACTGCCACCCGGATACAGAATGCAGAAGAGAACAACAAAGCCGTTATTGAAAAAGCACTGAAACGTACATTCTCACCAGAGTTCCTGAATCGTATTGATGATGTGGTGGTATTTAATACTTTGAGTAAAGAGAATATCTTCAACATTATTGATATCCTGATGAAAGGGGTAGCTAAACGGTTACAGAATTTAGGGTTCTCTTTAGAATTGACGGCAGAAGCCAAAGAATTTATTGCAGATAAAGGTTATGATGCGCAATTTGGTGCAAGGCCATTGCACAGGGCCATTCAAAAATACCTGGAAGATCCTTTAGCTGAAGAGATACTCAACTTCAATATCAAAGATGGTGATCTGTTGATTGCCGACCTCGATAAAGAATCGGGTAAGCTGGTATTCAGGTTTCAGAAAAAAGTAGAGGAAGGGGCAGGAGCCAACGTATAAAGTAAGTACAGTAACCATAGAAAAGCCTCGCAATTGCGGGGCTTTTTGAATATTGAATGTTCAACATTCGATACTTATTTCCCCCATCGAAAAGATGTTATATTCAGACCTGCCAGATCAAGCACCCTGTCAACCACTGTTGCAGCAACTTCCTCAATTGTTTTGGGGTTGCTGTAAAAAGATGGGGTAGCCGGACAGATAATACCACCTGCCAAAGTTACCGTTTCCATGTTTTTTATATGGATGAGGTTGTAAGGTGTATCTCTCACCATTAAAATTAATTTTCTTCTTTCTTTTAATATAACATCAGCGGCACGGGTAACCAGGTCATCGCTAACACCGCTGGCAATCCTGCCTAATGTTCCCATGCTGCATGGGGCAACGATTAAAATGTTGTACCTGGCTGATCCTGATGCGAAAGGTGCAGCAAAATCATACTTATCAAAATACCGGAAAGGGTAATGGGTATAATCCTGGTTACCTAATTCGGTGCCCCATATTTCTTTCGCATTGTTACTCATCACTATGCCCAGTTCTTCATATTGATCCTTCAATAAAACAAGTTTATCCAGTAATACTTTTGCATACACTGATCCACTGGCACCTGTTATCGCTATGGCAATTTTATTACCCATACTATCTATTTTAACTAATAACAAAGTTAACAGCAAATGGTTATTTCTGTTTGAACAGATTTTAAGTTCTGAATATAGTCTGCAGATCCCTTTTTTTAACCTATCAAGACATCTGAAACTTTATTACTTATCTACTGTTCTGGTCAAAAAATAAGCCCTCGCATCGCAAGGGCTTATAAAAATCATAACTGCATCACTGAAATCAACAAATAATCAGAGGTTACTTATACATAATCTCATAGTACTCATCCGCCATCCGGTTACTATCAAACTGGAAACGCACATCGCGCATACCATTCTTTTGTATCTGTCTCCAGGTATCAAAATTATCGTAGTAAATAGGAAGGATCTGTTGCTCCAGTATTTCATACGCTTTATTCAAATCGTATTCATCCTGCTCATGAACCGTCATGTTTGCATAATCTGCTTTGGGTACTACAAAACCATTATTACCATGATTCACAAATTCGGGTATCCATCCATCATCGGTTGAAAAGTTTACCGCTCCATTCATGGCAGCAGTCATACCGCTGGTACCCGATGCTTCACGTGGTACCCGTGGATTATTAAGCCAGACATCTGATGCCTGCTTAATACGTTTGCTAAGCGACAGTTCATGACCGATCAATACAGCCACATTATTATATTTCTTACTTAAATGAACCAGGTTATTAAATTGTGAGATGGCCGGATAATCAGCAGGGTAGGGTTTACCTGCCCAGATAATCTGTACCGGGTATTTGGTGCTGCTCAGCATTTTTTCAAAACGTTCCATGTCGTAGGTTAGCATATCTGCACGTTTGTAACCGGCAAACCGGCGTGCCCAAACAATGGTCAGCACATTCGGATTAAATATTTTCCCTGTCTGGTCCGCAACAATTTCAAATGCCCTTTTCTTTAAATATTTTTTTCTGTCATCAAATACCGTATCATTTCCTTCTTCCATGGCCCGGTACATTTGTTTATCAGACCAGTAACGCCAGTTCTGGGCGTTGGTAATAGAAGTGATAGGGCAGATGCCTTCATAGCTCTTCCACATAGCCCGACTAACATCGCCGTGTAATGCGGAAACGCCATTTGCTTTTCGGGCGAAACGAAGTGCCGCTAATGAATGATTGAACTGGTCGTCTTTTATACCGGTGAGTTTACGAACCTCGTCAATAGTAAGGCCGCAGAAATAGCTCATTTTATGACAGAGATAGATGTCGTGCTTTTCATTACCTGCTTCTTCCGGCGTGTGCGTGGTGAATACCAGGTGTTCTTTTACTTTTTCAAGACTCTTGAATTTATTCAGCAGGTAAAAAGCAGCAGAAATGCCATGTGCTTCATTCAGGTGATAAACATCCGGATTAAAACCAAGTTCATCAATCAGCTTGGCACCGCCTACACCCAGCAAAATAAACTGGGCCACTTTGGTAGCCACATTCGCATCGTATAAGCGATGTGTAATGGTTTGCGAAACATAATCGTTTTCAGGAAGATCGGTACTTAATAAAAATAGCGGTGCGCTGTTAAATGTTTCGGGATTGAGGTAATAGGCTTTCACCCAAACCGGGTGCTCATGTATCAATATCTGGAACTTAATATTGGTATCTTCAAGAAAGCTGTAATTTTTTTCCATGAAAGTAACCTGCAATGTCTGGTCCTGGTTACGCGTTTGATCATAGTATCCATATTTCCATAAAATACCGATGCCCACCATATTCTGGCGTAATTCATAAGCACTACGTAAATGCGAGCCCGCCAGAAAACCCAGCCCGCCACTATATATTTTTAAAGGTTGATGAATGGCAAATTCCATTGAGAAATAAGCTGCTTTTTTTGCATACTGCTCATTAATTTGGTAAGGGACATGATAGTTTCGAAAATTCATAATGGCTTGTTTAATTAACGGGCTGCAATATAGGCCTATTTATATAAAATGTACTTTATACACATTGCTTTGTTGGTAAGAAATGCATGTAAAAAATAATCCATATAAAAAGGAGCCGTTACTTTTTCTTATTGGGCCGAGGGGCTTTCTTTTTGAGGAATGTATCGTCGAAGAAACACTTGATGCCGCGATGGTTACCGCAACTTCCCTGCTCTTTTAAAGTAATCGCATTATCTTCAAAATTAAAGTCAACAATGCATGGGTCGCCATTGCCGGTATACTGGGCCGTAGTCGCATTTTTCATTTTCATTTCTCCTTTTAATTCTCCTGTACAACTGCCTTCATTTTTTTCAAAATGCACAAAGAATAAATAGGCCCCGGGTTTTTTACTGTCGCGTAGAGAAATAAAGTTTTTTTTGTCATGAACATAATCACCGCTGTATTTATTTCTTCGTGGAAGTGTATCTATCGGGTTGATGATATTCGCTTTTTTCAGGTCTTCATTCGAATCATTGATCACGACCATAAAAATACCTACACTGTTATATACCCAGCCTGTTCTGGTAAACTGTACCACATTCTCTTTACCCATTTTTTCTTTGCTGATAAGAAAAGTGGGTTCCCTGTTGATGGAAACGGCATGTGTATATGCTGTTTCCATATCTGAACTTAACAACTCTTTGGATGCATGGTATTTATTTTTCTTATCGGTGACAAAGACTACGAACCGGGTCACTTTTTTATGCGTTGTGAAATTC
Source organism: Bacteroidota bacterium (assembly GCA_025356235.1). Taxonomy (GTDB): domain Bacteria; phylum Bacteroidota; class Bacteroidia; order Chitinophagales; family Chitinophagaceae; genus Sediminibacterium. The sequence continues at coordinate 9,952 of JANXUL010000137.1, read as the reverse complement.
ACCAGTAAATACACTTCTTTTTCCTTCTCAATCTTACCAACAGGATGAATCACCATTTTTTTGTCGTTTCCAATAATACGGGTGAGAGAACTGTCAGGAAAAAATTGTAAAAAAGCTTTATATCCAATGGTGGTGGTATCGGCTACTTTGGTAATATTGGTATCGGCAACTGAAAAAGGCAGGTTGAGTTTTGGGAATGCTGCTGTAAAATCAGCCGCTTTCAAAGGTGTTTCCCCGGAAAGGTCAATCTTCTTATCGCCACAGCCAGGTAAAGCAATAATCGCCAGCAACAGGAGGGGCCACCACTTTTTCATAATCAAACTTTGTATAAAAATACAGTTTTCGGCACAACTGCCCGATTAGGTATATTTTTTATGGATTATTATTTTTAGATTTGTCTAAATTTAATTTTAGAGTATATGAGTTTTTCTATCACAGAAGAAAATTATATTAAAGCTATTTTTCACCTGCAACAAGGGGATGAGAACGTATCAACCAATGAATTAGCTGCCGAATTGCATACCAAAGCTGCATCAGTTACCGATATGCTGAAGAAGCTGAAAGCAAAAAAATTACTCAGTTATGAACGTTACAAAGGGGTAAGGTTAAGTGCTGAGGGCAAAAAACTTGCCCTTGGTATTGTACGTAAACACAGGTTATGGGAATTTTTCCTGGTAGATACCCTGCAGTTTGGATGGGATGAAGTACACGACGTAGCGGAAGAACTGGAACACATCAGCAGCAAAAAATTAGTGGAGAAACTGGACGCTTTTCTCGGCCACCCCAAATTCGACCCTCATGGGGATCCAATACCAGATAGCCATGGTAAGATGGCAGTACAGCAACATATCAACCTGATTGACCTTGCCCTGAATAAAATAGCAGAAGTAAGCGGGGTAGGCAGTCAATCTACCGAATTACTGGAACTGTTAAAGCATAAGCATATCGGTATCGGAACCAAACTGGAAGTAAAAAGGAAATTCAGTTTTGATCATTCTATTGAAATCAAAATAAAAAACCAGAATGCCTTTACCATTAGTCAGCAACTTGCACAGGCTTTATTTGTAAAAACAGTATAACATGATGATGAGGCCACATAGTGATCATTCTTTAAGCGATGTTCACGAAACAGTTGATACTACTGCTTCTCCCAGAAAAGGTTGGCGCAGGATACTTGCCTACATAGGACCGGCTTATCTGGTTAGTGTAGGCTATATGGATCCGGGTAATTGGGCCACAGACCTGCAAGGTGGTGCCAAGTTCGGTTACCAGTTGATATGGATATTACTGATGAGTAACCTTATGGCACTTTTATTACAAAGCCTCAGTGCCAGGTTGGGAATTGTAAGAAGGCGAGACCTGGCGCAGGCAAACCGTGAAGCTTATCCGCCCTTGGTAAATTTTTGCCTGTATATATTGGCCGAACTGGCCATAGCGGCTTGCGATCTGGCAGAAGTATTGGGAATGGCCATTGGTATTTACCTTTTAACAGGGCTGCCTTTAATATGGGGTACGGTCATTACAGTATTGGATACTTTTCTTTTTCTCATTTTGCAGCGTTACGGCATTCGTAAAATGGAAGCTTTTATTATTGCATTGGTAGCGATTATCGGGTGCTCTTTTTTAATAGAAATTATTCTTGCCAAACCACATTTGGGAGAGGTGGTAAAAGGATTTATCCCAACCGCATTAAATCATGAGGCTTTGTATATAGCAGTTGGTATTATCGGTGCTACCGTGATGCCACATAATTTATACTTACATTCTGCACTGGTACAGACAAGAAAAATAAGCAATGAGCCCAAAGGTATAAAGCGGGCCATTAAATACAACCTGATAGATAGTACCATCGCGCTGAATGCCGCTTTCTTTGTGAACGCGGCTATTTTGATACTTGCCGCCAGTGTTTTTTTTACATCGGGTAATACGGAGGTTGCCCATATTCAGGATGCACACCGTTTATTGGAACCATTGCTGGGATCGAAATTGGCACCAATACTATTTGCCGTGGCCCTGATTGCGGCAGGCCAGAGTTCAACTTTAACAGGTACCCTTGCCGGGCAAATAGTAATGGAGGGCTATTTGCAATTACGTATCAATCCCTGGTTGCGGAGGTTGCTTACCCGGTTAATCGCTATCATTCCTGCAGTTCTGGTGATACTGCTGTATGGGGAGGAAAAAGTAGATGACCTGCTGGTGTTTAGCCAGGTAATATTGAGTTTACAATTGGGATTTGCCGTAATACCCCTGATACATTTTGTGAGTGATAAAGCAACAATGGGTGAATTTGCCATTAAAACCTATACAAAAATAGCGGCATGGCTGGTAGCTATCATATTGGTATTTCTAAATGTGAAATTAGTAGCTGAAGAAACCTTAAGAATTTTTGAGTCAGAAACCACGTGGTACTGGAAAACAATACTTGTCCTGGCTATACTTGCTTTTGTTTGCCTTTTCCTGGTCATGACTTTTTTACCCATGATTAAAAAGCGGAGGTTAAAACAGCGGGCTACTATGCATGGCGAGACGATACAGTTACAAAACCTTTCAGTAAAACAAAACAGCCGGATAGCTATCTCACTGGATTTTTCGGCTTCAGATGAAAAACTGATTGCCCATGCAGTTGCACAGGGACATACCTCGGTTACCTATATTTTATTACATGTAGTAGAAAGTGTATCTGCCCGATATTCAGGGGAAGCAAGTGATGATGATGAAACACGAAAAGACAAACAACGGCTGGAGAATTATGCCATGCAGCTAATACAAATGGGATACAAAGCCGAATTTACATTGGGCTATCGCAATAGGGTAAAAGAAATTATCCGTATTGTAAAAGAATCCAATGCAGATATGCTGGTGATGGGGGCACACAGGCATTCAGGATTGAAAGATTATATTTTTGGTGAAACGATTGAAGATGTGAGGCATGCATTGCCGATTCCTGTTTTGATCGTTAGTGTGTAAAACGTTTTATCATTTCACAACTGGCAACATTACTGCTTCTAATAGTGCTGCCCATTGTTGGTATTGTTTACCCGATGGATGCAGCCCGTCATTTGCTATAAACGACTGATCATTCGCAGCCATACGGCTTGTGGGGGTGATATCAGTATAACTTATCTGATACGCTGCTGTTACCTGCTTGTTGATATTGTTGAATGCATCTATTTCCTTCTTTACCCTTTCCGAGCCACCACCAAAAGGGGTTACACTATAATCGGGGATGGATACGACAAACACATGTTTTATTTGATTATCTGCCAGCTGAATGGCTTTTTGTAATAACTGGGTAAAATGAACACGGTAACCGGCAGTGTCTAATCCCTGGTATTGGTCGTTTACGCCTATTAAAAGGCTTACAATATCATATTTTGATTTCAGGGTCGCTTTGCTGATGGCATTCTGCAGGTCAAGTGTTGTCCACCCTGTTTGTGCAATGTATTGGGGGGCTGCTGCATTAATATCATGACTTTTTAAAAGCGCAACAGTTTGTGCAGGAAACCTTTCTGCACTACTTACAGATTCACCAATGGTATAAGAATCGCCCAAAGCCAGATATGACTTAGACAGGCTATCTGTAACGATAGTCGATATCATATTCGCACCCTCTTTAGCACAACCCGGTACCACAAACAGGCCAATAAACTGAAACAGCAGGGTAACCGGTAATATTGATAAAGACTTCATAACAGATATACGGTAAAAATGCGCGTAATGTTTGCTATCCCTTCAAAAGATAGAAAGTACTACATTTGTGCTCGTTTTTTACATTAACCAAAACAACTATTCAATGGCACAAAAAATCAAAGTTGTTAACCCGGTAGTAGAATTAGACGGGGATGAAATGACAAGGATCATATGGAAGTTTATCAAAGACAAATTGATCCTTCCGTATATGGATGTGGATATTAAATATTTTGACCTGGGCATGGAATACCGTGATGAAACCAATGACCAGGTTACAGTTGATGCCGCCAATGCCATTAAACAATATGGTGTGGGCATTAAATGCGCCACTATTACACCCGATGAAGAACGTGTGAAAGAATTTAACCTGAAACAAATGTGGAAGAGCCCGAACGGAACGATCCGGAATATTCTGGATGGTACCGTATTTCGCGAGCCGATTGTGTGTTCTAATGTACCCAGGCTGGTGCCTAACTGGACCGCACCCATCTGTATTGGCCGTCATGCCTTTGGTGATCAATACCGTGCTACCGATTTCGTAACCAAAGGCAAAGGTAAACTAACCGTTAAATTTGAAGGCGAAGACGGAACGGTTCAGGAGTTTGAAGTATTTAATTTTAAAGGCGATGGTGTTGCATTGGCTATGTATAATACAGATGAGAGTATCAAAGGTTTTGCCAGGAGTTGTTTCAACACGGCTTTGGCAAAAAAATGGCCTTTGTATTTATCTACCAAGAATACAATTCTGAAAAAATATGATGGCCGTTTCAAAGATATTTTCGAAGAGATATACCAGAATGAATTTAAAGCGGCCTATGCGGCAGCAGGTATTACCTACGAACATCGTTTAATTGATGATATGGTTGCCAGCGCACTGAAATGGAACGGTAATTTTGTATGGGCCTGTAAAAATTATGATGGCGATGTACAAAGTGATACGGTGGCACAAGGTTTTGGATCATTGGGTTTAATGACTTCTACTTTAATTACACCTGATGGTAAAGTAATGGAAGCAGAAGCGGCACACGGCACTGTTACCCGTCACTTTCGCGAGCACCAGAAAGGAAAGCCAACCTCTACCAATCCAATCGCTTCTATTTTTGCGTGGACAAGGGGATTGGAGTTCCGAGGTAAATTAGATGGCAACCAGGCGTTGATTAATTTCTGTCATGCACTCGAAGCTGTTTGTGTTGAAACTGTAGAAAGTGGTAAAATGACCAAGGACCTTGCGGTATGTATCCACGGAAACAAAGTGACCCATGGGGAACATTATCTTTATACTGAAGAATTCCTCGATGCACTGGATCAGAACCTGAAAACAAAATTAGGGTAATCGTAAACGTTTATTTTTAGTGAAAGCGCTCCTATATGGGGCGCTTTTTTTTAATAGTCAGTATTTGACGGGGGTAACTGTATAGCCCATGGTAAGCAATGTTTTTATTATGCCGGTTTCACCCAAAAGATGTGCGCTGCCAAAGGCAAAAAAACATGGGGTTTGCTGAATGGCTTTTTCAATAATCGGTACCCATTTCCTGTTTCTTTGGTACAGGAAAAATTCTTTGTCTTCGAATAAGGATTCTTTAAGTTTGTACGTACTTATATAACTGTATTTGCCATTTAAAGATTTCTCCAAATGATCCAATTTCGTTTTTAGTGAGGCAGCCTGTTTTTGTAATGGGATGTCATTGATAGGCCGCATATGTTCTTCACCGGTTTCCAGTGCCAACAACTTCAGACCTGCTGTATTCGCCATTTTCCATAGTTCAATATCGTAAGAAGTTGTTTTACATGGCATAATAGCCCTTGTTATTTCCATTGATATTATAAAAGGGGGCAGTCTGTTCAGTGTGTCTTCTGGAATCGTGGTAATGGGTTGTAATATTTTTTTTATTTTGGCATAATAATCTTTACCCATAAGTTTTTGTAACGTCGTATCCCCATTCATAAAGCAGGCCTGTATACCCTCAAGTTTTTTTTTATTTCTGTGCAACTAAGGCAAATGGGGCAAGTCCAACTACGAGGATAAAAAAGTATAAGCGAATTATTTTCCGTTTTTTAAAAGAGAGCTTGCTCATCCTATACGGTTTTTAGGGAACATCGTTTTTTTTATTTTCTTTTTATATACAGAATGATGAATGGACAGATTGGAAAGTAAGTGGTATATTTTAAATAACATCGAAGCGTAGAAGGTAAATGGAACCGCTGATTTCCTGGATTTTATAATATATTTCGGATAGATACTTGCACATGTTAGCAGAAGTTTTTCTGCGCCTGCATGCGTATATTTAAGTATTACATACTTAATATAACTGTTTATGCCCTACCTATTTTTCATCCTCATAATATTATTGGTTTTCATCGTGCTCATGCGAAACGGGATGATGGCCAGGCAGAAAAAAATGTTGGATCAGTTAAAAGCGGGGTGGGAGAAACCAAAAAAGATGATTTCAATTTTGATGAAATCGCGTTGTATACCCTCCATAATCAACAGCCTTATTTCCATCAATTAAGGGCATAAGAAAGCCATCCAACTTTTAAGTGGGATGGCTTTCTTATGAAATTGTCATTGTTTATCTCTACTTTATTACATCCTCAATCACTTTGCCCACACTGCCGCTCGGCATTTGAATATGTAATAATGCGGCAACGGTAGGAGCGATATCAGTCATGTAAGTTTCCCGGTTTGTTTTTCCTTTTTTAATGCCCCAGCCATACCATAGTAAGGGTATATGAGAATCATACGGGTACCATAAACCATGAGTGGTTCCTGTTGCGCTGCCTTCAATATAGCCGGGTTTTAAAATAACCTGTACATCACCGCTGCGGGCAGGATTAAAACCATTGGCCAGCATTTCACGTAAAGTTTTATTAATGGGTGTGGTCATGATATCTGCCGTTGCAAATGCATTGGCTACTGCTTCATTTTTTTTCAGGTATTGAATGATCCATTTTTTGATCAATTCATCATCAATTTTTTCTGCATCAATTTTTGGATGGTTCAGGTACACCTGGTAATTGTACATGCTTACAATTGCATTATCCACGCCGAACTTTTCTTTAATGCGTGTATTCATTTCTTTCATCGAACCGGCATCATCCATTACGCCGCCGGGTAATTTGTTTTCTTTCATAAAAGCGGGAATATGCGCTACGGCATGGTCGGCAGTTAAGAAGGCAGTGTATTGGCCTTTGCCAACAGTTGCATCAAGAAAAATGAATAATTTTCCAAGTTCATCGTCCAGCCGAACATAATCATCTACCATTTCCCAGGAATTGGGGCCGAATGAGTGGCCGATATAATCCGGCGATGAAAAACTAACTGCCAGGAAATCGGTGGCAGGACCTTTGCCTAATTTTTCGGCGGTAATGGCTGCTTTTGCCATTTCTGCGGTTAAAGTATTTCCGTATGGGGTGGTAGATATTTTGGTGTAATCTTTTTCTGCAAATTTGGAAAGATCATAAGGAAAGCTGGTGGCTTCTTTGCCAAAAGGTTTGTTTTCATAATCTTTCATGTCTGCTGTGGCATATTGTGAATAAACGTCTTGGGGTAATGAGGTATTCCAATTAAGCCTGTATAGTGAATCAACCAGCTTACGGTTGTTAAAACGGGTTACCCAATCCGGTAATGCATTCATGTAATAGGTGCTGGTAATAAAGTTGCCCGATTTGCCCTCATACCAATAGGCTGCATTGGCCGAATGGCCCGCCGGTAAAATAGAGCCGCGGTCTTTCAATGCCACACCGATTACTTTACTTTGAAAATTGGTAGCCAGCCGCAGTTCATCGCAAATGGTAGTGGTCAACATATTTCGGGGGCTCATCTGGCCTTCTTCTTCTCCTTTTCCACCAACCCCTTTAACAGTTTTGTCTTCGCTGCAATACACGCTTTTCATCAATTTATTATCCCACCAGGCATTGCCGGTTATTCCATGTATTGCGGGTACACTTCCGGTATACACACAGGTATGGCCACAGGCAGTAACGGTTGGGGTGTACGGGATAAGGGTATTATCGCAGGAAAAACCTTCACCCATCATACGTTTGAAACCGCCTGTGGGTTTAAAAAGCGGGTTAAACCGGTAAAGATAATCCCATCTCATCTGGTCAATTACGATACCTACCACCAGTTTTGGGCGTTGAATGGCTTCAGTAATATTCTTTTGCGCCTGGATAGAATTAGCCAATAAACAGGCAAAAAACGGTAAAATCAATCTTTTCATAGAGGTAATTTGTGTTGTGAAGGCCACATTTTTTGTTAAAAACAATAAACAGATTGCTAAGGTAAGTTAAGGTGAATAAATACGCTTGCCCTTTAGAGGCTAAAAGTTTACTTTTGCCACAAATTTTTACCAAAGTAACAAATAGATAATATGGCAGACATTTTTGAAAAACTGATCAAGAATTCCGGTCCGCTGGGCCAGCATCGTGAAAGGGCGCATGGTTATTTTGCTTTTCCTAAGCTCGAAGGCGAAATAGGCAGCCGGATGATTTTTCGCGGTAAACAGATGGTCGTTTGGAGTTTGAACAATTACCTGGGACTAGCCAATCACCCCGAAATACGTAAAACCGATGCGGAAGCTGCAGCCAAATTTGGTCTTGCATTACCCATGGGTGCCCGTATGATGAGTGGAAACAGTAATTACCATGAACAGTTGGAAAAAGAACTGGCTGAATTTGAAAGCAAGGAAGATGCGATCCTGATGAACTTCGGTTACCAGGGTATCATGAGTGCCATTGATGCGGTCTGTGGCCGACATGATGTGATTGTATATGACGCAGAAAGCCATGCCTGCATTATTGATGGTTTGCGACTACATCCCGGCCACCGTTATGTATTTAAACATAATGACCTGGAAGATTTTGAAAAGCAGATGGAGCGTGCGACTACTTTAATTGAAAAGCAAAAAACCGGCGGCATACTAGTAATTACAGAGGGCGTATTTGGTATGGCAGGTGACCAGGGTAAATTAAAAGAGCTGATTGCTTTAAAAGATAAATACCAGTTCCGCATATTGGTTGATGATGCGCACGGATTTGGCACCCTGGGTAAAACCGGAGCGGGCGCAGGTGAAGAGCAGGATTGCCAGGATGGCATTGATTTGTATTTTTCAACTTTTGCCAAGTCAATGGCTTCTATTGGTGCTTTTATGGCCGGGGATAAAGTGATCATTGATTTTATCCGCTACAATATCCGTTCACAAATATTTGCGAAGAGCTTACCTATGCCAATCGTTATCGGAAACCTGAAACGCCTGGAGTTGCTGCAGACCCAACCCGAGTTGAAAGAAAAATTGTGGAGCAATGCCATGAAATTGCAAAAAGGCCTTAAAGAGCGTGGCTTTGATATTGGCAATACTAACACACCGGTAACACCAGTTTACATGAAAGGCGGGGTAGAAGAAGCCACATCTATGTGTATGGATTTACGTGAGAATTACAAGGTATTCGCCTCAATTGTGGTTTATCCGGTAATACCAAAAGGACATATTATTTACCGTTTAATTCCATCGGCTGCTCACAACGATGAGGACATTGAAATTACTTTAAAGGCCTTTAGCGAAACCAAAGAAAAATTGGATGCTGGTGCGTATAAAGTAGAAGCAATACCAGATATGGCTGATGCTAGATAATTAGTTTTAAAAGTCTGGATATTATATTAAATAAAAATCCCCGATAAAATTGCTTTATCGGAGATTTTTATTTAATATAAAAAGCATTATAATTTCTTTAAAATATCTTCTTGTGCCATACGAACATAATCGCCATTTTTAGCGGCTGTCGCAAGCTCTATACATTTTTCAGCACTGGCTTTGGCACTTACTTTATCGCCTAAATCTTTTTCAATCCGTGCTTTTAATAAATATAACCAAAACGCATCTTTTGTTTCATTAACGCCTTTTGTAATCAACGCCAAGGCCTTATTATTATCTTTTAGCCACTCGTAATAAAACGTGGCAGCCGTTTGATAATTAGGTTTATCGGTTGCTAGATTTTTCTCAACGTCTGCCTTAATTCTGTCTTTAATATCTACGGAAATTGGTAGGGCAATGGCCACTTTATCCCACATAATATGCAACTCGCAACTTTCGTTTTTTATGTTGGCAAATTGCATGGTTAGGGTTTCAAGTGCATCGTCCATTTTCATAACTGGTGCCATTACACGTACCACATCATTTTCTGGTTTGTAAAGTGCAGGTTGGTTTACAGTTAAATCTTTTGTGATAATTAATGTAAATTCTTTTTTACCAGGAATAGATAGCAA
>JANXUL010000141.1 GCA_025356235.1 Bacteroidota bacterium | reverse complement strand
CAATGACCTGATAGAAGTAAAAAGTGGATTGACCGCGGGTGATAAACTGATCATTGATGGTTACCAGAATATTTATGACGGGCAGTTGCTGAAAACCGAGGTGAAGATGTGAGTAGTGAGAAGCGAGTGTTTTGTCACTCACTTCTTACCACTCACGATGGACATTCTGAAAGTACAAGGGTGCGACGCAACAGCAGCCGCACAAAGAACCAAAGCTGACTACTAAAAAATAATAATAATGCATCCATTCATAGAAGGCATAGCCAAAAAATTTAAACAGTTTAAACCCACAAGCTGGGCTGTTGACAACCGTACGGCTGTTTATATCATTACGATATTGATATCGTTGTACGGGCTTACCAAGTTCAATACTTTGCCGAGAGAACAGTTCCCGGATATTGTGGTACCTACCATTAGTGTGAGTACCGTATATTTTGGAACCTCCCCTAAGGACATGGAGAACCTTGTAACAAGGCCCATTGAAAAACAACTGAAAGGTATCAGTGGTGCGAAAGTGAAGAAGATACAATCTACTTCGCAACAGGATTTTTCGCTGATCATTGTTGAGTTTGACACCGATGTGAAAACGGAGTTAGCGAAACAAAAAGTGAAAGACGCGCTGGATAAAGCGCAGACAGACTTACCGACTGATCTTACGCAACAACCCAATGTACAGGAATTTGATTTCAGTGAAATGCCAATTATGTATGTGAATGTAAGTGGTGATTTTGATGGTATGGCCCTGAAGCGTTATGCAGATAAAATGCAGGACAGGTTTGAAGAGCTCACTGAAGTTAACCGTGCGGATATTGTGGGTGCACCGCAAAGAGAAATACAGATCAATGTAGACCCTTTTAAAATGCAGGCAGCAAAACTTTCTTTTACCGATATCGCCAATGCCATCAATTATGAGAATAGGGATATCAGCGGAGGTTTGGTTGAAGTTGGTGAAATGAAAAGAACCATCCGCGTAAAAGGGCAATTTGTTTCTGCGCTTGATATGCAGAACATTATTGTAAAGAATTTGCAGGCTGCCCCTATTTATTTAAGAGACGTTGCACAAATTATTGATACGGTTAAAGAAATCGAAAATTATGCGCGTCTTGACGGAAAGAATGTGGTAACGCTGAATATTGTAAAAAGAAGCGGTGAGAACCTGATTACGACCTCAGAAAAGATACAGGGAATCGTGGCAGATATGAAAGAGAAAAAAGAACTGCCACCGGATCTGAAGATCGTTATCACCGGTGACCAAAGTGTTCAAACCAAAACTTCTTTTAATGACCTGGTAAATACCATTATTATCGGTTTCATCCTGGTACTATTGGTATTAATGTTCTTTATGGGTGTTACCAATGCTTTCTTTGTGGTATTGAGCGTATTATTAAGTGTATTCGTCGTATTCCTTTTCTTACCTGTTGCAGATTCAATTGTTGGTACACACGTTACGTTGAACTTTATTGTACTGTTTGCATTGCTCTTCGGTTTAGGTATCATTGTGGATGATGCGATCGTGGTAATTGAAAATACACACCGTATCTATAATAATGGACGGGTGAAAGTGGAGCGAGCCGCGAAAGAAGCGGCAGGTGAAGTATTTATACCGGTATTGGCAGGAACCTTAACAACACTGGCGCCTTTCTTCCCGCTGTTATTATGGAAGGGTTTGATAGGCAAGTTCATGATATACCTGCCAACCATGCTGATCCTTACTTTGGCAGCATCACTGATCGTAGCTTTTATTATGAACCCTGTTTTCGCAGTAAGCTTTATGCGTCCTGAAGGAAGGGAACACGAAGAGAAAAAGAATACCATTTTCAGAAAGCCATTGTTCTGGACCATTATTACGTTTGGCCTATTATTAAACCTTGCTGGATGGCATGGACTGGGAAATTTTCTTCTCACAATGGCAGGTATGATGGTGTTGAACCGGTATGTATTACGTGGTATCATCCATGTATTCCAGGAAAGGATATTGCCCGATTTGATGGCCCGCTATGAAAAAATGCTGCATTGGGTATTAAAAGGCGCGAGGCCGGCGAGGTTAATGCTGTGGCTGTTCCTGTTGTTCCCCATCTCATTAATCATGCTCGTCGTGCGTAACAACCCGAAACCTTTCTTCCCCAGTGGCGATCCGCACTTTGTATATGTATATTTAAAAATGCCGATCGGAACAAAAACAGCAACAACAGACTCAGTAACACGGGTACTTGAATCACGGGTACAGAAAATACTGGCTAAAGAAAACCCAGGTACACCCGGATCTATTGTAGAAAGTGTGATCACAAATGTGGCAGTAAGTGCAAATAATCCGAGAGACAATAACCGCAGTACACAAAGTAACCTCGGACGGATACAGGTTTCTTTTGTACAATATGAAGAACGCCATGGCAAATCCACTGCACCGATTATGGCGGAGATACGTTCACAGATGAAAGGTATCCCCGGCGCAAATATTGAAGTAGGGCAGGAAGATGGCGGGCCACCAACAGATCCCCCGGTTAATATTGAGATCAGTGGTGATAATTTTGATGAGATCTCAAAAGTTGCTTATGATTTACAAAACCATCTGGATACGAACCGCATCTTTGGCATTGATAACCTGAAAATGGATGTTGATTTGCAAAACCCTGAAATCACCATCAACATTGACCGTGAAAGGGCCCTGCGTGAAGGTATCAGTACGGCCCAGATTGGTATGGAAATACGTTCTGCCGTATTTGGTAAAGAAGCAAGCAAACTGAAAGATGGTGAAGATGAATATAAGATCCAGATCCGTTATAATATGTTACAACGTAACAATATCAGTGACCTGATGAATATGCGTTTAACTTTTCGCGATATGAGTACCATGGGCATCAAGCAGGTACCATTGAATGCCGTTGCCACGATCGATTATACCAATACATCCGGCGGCATCAAACGCAAGAATGTAAAACGTACCATACAGATACAATCGAATGTAACCGACCCTGCGTTGGTGGGCCCTGTAAATGCAGAACTGGCAAAAAAGATAGAAGATTTCAAAAGCAAAACAAAAATACCCGGTGATGTTACCATTAAGCAAACAGGTGAAAGCGAACAGCAGGCAGAAACCCTGAGTTTCCTCGGTGTTTCATTGATTACTGCTTTGTTGCTCATATTCCTGATCCTGGTTTTGCAGTTCAACAGCCTAAGTAAACCATTCATTGTATTAACAGAGATATTCTTCTCTATTATCGGTGTATTTATTGGTTATGCAGTAACAGGCATGTCAATGGCAATGATCATGGTAGGTGTGGGTATCATTGGTCTCGCAGGTATTGTAATCAAAAACGGTATTTTATTGATTGAGTTTACAGATGAACTTAGGGGAAGAGGTTACAAAACAAGGGCCGCGGCCATTGAAGCGGGTAAGATCCGTATCATCCCCGTAATGCTTACCGCATTGGCTACAATGTTAGGTTTGTTGCCGTTGGCAGTTGGTTTCAATATCAATTTCGTTTCCCTGTTCCAGCATTTTAAGCCACATATTTTCTTTGGCGGTGATAGTGTTGTATTCTGGGGGCCTTTGAGCTGGACCATTATTTTCGGTTTAATCTTCGCATTCTTTTTAACCTTGGTAATGGTGCCAAGCATGTACATCATCAGCGAAAGATTAAGAAGGCCAATGTCGAAATTTTATGGTACTAAATTCATTGCCCTCCTGGGTTTCCTCGGACCGTTCTTTTTTATTACCGTTGGTATCATGTTCCTGGTAAGAAGAATTCAGGGTAAGAAAGTATGGATGGGTAAAATGAAAAATTCGCCCGCCGTCTCATAAATACAGTTGGGTTTTGATTTAATAATTAAGCTGCTCTTATTTTTAAGGGCGGCTTTTTATATAAAAACCGGCAGCGATAATATGGGATTTCTTCACTTTGCGGGTTACTTTTTAAAACATAGGTTACCTTTCATCATCTGTGATACTTATATCTATTAATCTCTTGCGTATTTTCATCTAAAAAAATAATTATGATACAGAACCATGAAATAGACTACCGCATATTTGGCGAAGAAATGCAATATGTAGAACTGGAACTAGACCCCAATGAAACAGCCATTGCAGAGCCCGGTGCCTTTATGATGATGGACGATGGCATACAAATGGAAACGCTTTTGGGCGATGGCAGCCAGCAACAAACCAGCGGGCTTCTCGGAAAATTATTAAATGCCGGCAAAAGGGTATTAGTAGGCGAAAATTTATTTATGACCGCTTTTACCAATACTGTACAAGGTAAAAAACATGTAAGTTTTGCGTCTCCCTATCCCGGCAAAATCATTCCGCTTAACCTGTCTCAATTGGGTAACCGCATTATTTGTCAGAAAGATGCTTTCTTATGCGCGGCCAAAGGCGTAAGCGTAGGTATTGAATTCCAGCGAAAATTAGGTACTGGTTTATTTGGTGGGGAAGGTTTTATTATGGAAAAATTAGAAGGCGATGGGATGGCTTTTTTGCATGCCTGCGGACATGTTTTAAAAAAAGACCTTCACCCCAGGGAGCTGTTAAAAATTGATACAGGTTGTATTGTAGGATTTACATCAACCGTTGAGTATGATATTCAATTCATCGGTGGTATCAAAAATACCATTTTTGGTGGTGAAGGATTATTCTTTGCCACCCTGCGCGGACCCGGAACCGTTTGGATACAAACCTTACCCATCAGCCGTTTAGCCGGACGTATTTTACAATATGCTACTACTTCCAGGAGGGAAGAAGGCAGTGTTTTAGGTGGACTGGGAAATTTATTAGACGGAGATGGATGGAGGTAGGGGATAATGAGTATCAAATGAGGAATATAGAATGAAGAGGTGGACACTACTCATAAAAAATATCTTTTATCTTGTAAATAATTTATCGCACATAATTCATTTGTATTGAAACAACTACTTATTATTCTTTCTTTTTTTATTCTTGTTCAGCAATCCGGTGCGCAGAAAAAAAATGCCTCTTTTCGCCTGCCTATCCATAAAACAATACGTCCGGTTACAATTGATGGTATAATGGATGAAGAGGCCTGGATACAAGCCGAACAGGTCAAGCATTTTTTTATGGTATTACCCATGGATACCAGTTATGCCACCGTACCAACAGAAGTTCGAATGGCGTATGATGATCAAACATTGTACATCATAGCCGTTTGCACTAAAACGGCACAGGGGCCAAATATGGTTGAATCGTTACGGCGTGATTTTAATTTTGGAAAAAATGATAATTTTATATTCTTCATAGATCCTTTTGATGATCAAACCAGCGGTTTCACTTTTGGTGCCAATGCAGCAGGTGCACAATGGGACGGCACTTTGTATGAAGGAGGAAAAGCAGATCTTAACTGGGATAACAAGTGGGTATCGGCAGTAAAGAATTATCCTGATAAATGGATTTTTGAAGCAGCCATCCCTTTTAAAACCATCCGCTATAAAAAAGGTATCAAAGAATGGGGTATTAACTTTAGCAGGAACGATTTAAAAACCACTGAAAAATCGAGCTGGGCACCGGTGCCACGGCAATTTCCCACTGCCTCATTGGCTTATACAGGTGTTTTGGTATGGGATGAGCCACCACCTGTGCAAGGCCCCAATATATCACTTATTCCTTTCGTACTCGGCGGGGCATCCAAAGATTATACCAACGGAAAAAATACAGCATATAAATTAAATGTAGGGTTAGATGCAAAGATTTCGGTTACTTCTTCTTTGAACCTGGACATGACATTACACCCCGACTTTTCGCAGGTGGAAGTAGACAAACAGGTAACTAACCTTGACAGGTATGAATTATTTTATCCTGAAAAAAGACAATTCTTCCTTGAGAACAATGACATTTTTGCCAATTTCGGAAATGCCAATATCCGCCCTTTTTTTTCAAGACGGATCGGACTGGGTGTACCCATTACTTTTGGCGCACGCCTCAGCGGCAAGCTGGATAAGAACTGGCGTTTGGGTGTAATGGATATGCAAACCGAAGAAGTAAATGAAACTGCATTACCCGCACAGAATTTTGCCGTGGTATCCTTGCAAAGAAAAATTTTCAAACGCTCTAGTATCGGGTTTATTTATATTGATAAGGAATCGGTAAATTATCATCCGGGTCAAGATTCATCAAAGCCTGTGTATTCATTGTATAACCGCAATATCGGGATGGAATATAACCTCGCTTCCTCAAATAATATATGGACAGGTAAAACTTTTTTCCTCAAATCATTTGGCAGTAACAAAACGGGGAACGATATAACCCATGCCGCTACCCTTTCGTATAACAGCCGCAAATGGAATATTATCTGGCAACATGAATATGTGGGTCGTAATTACAGTGCTGAAGTGGGATATGTACCCAGGCAAGGTTATATTAAACTCAATCCGCAGATAGCCAGGAATTTTTTCCCGCAGGGAGGAAATATTTTAAGTCATGGCCCACAGCTCAACGCAAGTTTTTATTATGATGAGCAGATGCATAGTACCGATAATCAAAATGCTTTTTCTTACCTCGTAACTTTTCGAAACCGGATAACCGCTAGCGGGTCGGTTATACATGATTATGTAGAATTGCTGCAAGCCTTCGACCCCACAAATTCGGGTAAAGATTCACTTGCCAAAGGAAGCAAACATATATGGAATACTGTAGGCCTTGATATAGTATCACAACCCCAGCAACTCTTTACCTACGGTGCATCAATTCGTTATGGCGGCTATTATGCAGATGGTACACGCTTCGCCTTGAATACTGATCTGGGTTATCGTTTTCAGCCACATGTAAGTCTCGCACTCAGTACCAGTTACAATCGCTTACACCTGCCAAAGCCATGGGGTAATACTACTTTCCTGTTAATAGGCCCCAAGGTTGATATTACCCTTACCAATACCCTATTTATAACCGCATATTTACAATACAACGACCAACAGAAGAATGTAAATTTTAACGGGCGGTTACAATGGCGTTACAAGCCTGCTTCGGATTTATTTATTGTATATACTGATAACTATTATACAGCACCCTTTTTTGTAAAAAACAGAGCTTTTGTTATAAAGTTTAATTATTGGTGGAGTTTATAGCGGGATACCATAAAAGTGGCAGATGTATAACTCCGATATCAGTCGCCTGATCAAAGTCTTTATGTTAAATGCACCAATTGCTCAATTGCTTTCTTTAGGGTTTCTTCTTTTTTAGCAAAACAAAAACGCAATACTTTATTGTCTTCCCCATTTTTATAAAAAGCAGAAACAGGAATGGTGGCAATACCATATTCCTTGGTTAAGCGTATGGCCAGGTCTTTATCAGACTCATTAGAAAAATGCGCATAACTGTAACACTCAAAATAACTACCGTGTGAAGGGATACATATAAACGGCGTTGCTTTCATCAGTTCCCTGAAAAAATCCCTTTTCTGCTGTAGAAACGGGCCTAATGACACATACGCGTTTTCATTTTGAATGTATTCTGCAATAGCCACCTGTTTGGGAGTATCGCAACTGAAACAGTTGAACTGGTGTACTTTCCTGAATTCTTTCATCAATGTTGCTGATGAAATACAATAGCCCAGTTTCCAGCCGGTACAGTGGTAGGTTTTACCAAAAGAAAAACATACAAAACTTCTTTCTGCCAGGTCAGGATAACGCAGAATACTTTGGTGGGTTATCCCATCGAAGATCAGGTGTTCATATACTTCATCACTTAAAATAAGGATATTGGTGTCAGCTACAATGTTCCGTAATTGTTCAATATCATTTTCACTCAACACGCTCCCCGTTGGGTTATGTGGCGAGTTGATTATGATCATTCTTGTTCTCCCATTTATTTTTTCGCGCACTTCATCCCAGGGAATGGAATAATCAGGAACTTGTAATGCAATCAAAACAGCTTTACCACCATTGATCTCGATATTGGGGATATAGCTGTCATAAGCAGGTTCAAAAACAATCACTTCATCACCAGGTTGTAATACGGTGGTAAGTGCTGTATAAATAGCATAGGTACCGCCTGGTGTAACCGTTATTTGTGTATTGGGATTGATTTTTGCACGGTATAATTTTTCTGATTTCTCTGCCAGCCTTTCACGTAATAAAGTAACGCCATTCATATGTGCATATTGATTAAACCCATTTTTCATGGCAGTATTTACCAATGAGGTGAGTTCTTCGCTCATATTAAAATCGGGGAAACCCTGGCCCAGGTTCACAGCATGGTGTTCAATTGCCAGCTGGCTCATCACGGTAAAAATAGTTGTGCCTACATCGGGTAATTTGGAATGTATGAAAGGAGCGCTCATTTTTAACCAGTCATTGTTATTTGAGAAGATTAAAACACAACCTGCTAAAACAAAAAGTAAGTTATTAAAACAACTTTGAAAGTAAGGGATACTTGCTTACCCGGTATTTCTTCATAAAGCCAGTTGATTAGCCAAACGTTTTAATTCTATTTCCGCCACTTTCGCCGCATAATTAAGGTTTACCAACCGGTACCCTTCATTTTCAAAACTTTGCTGCGCCTGCTTTACATCAATAATCGTAGCCTGGCCTAATTGAAAACGCTGCAATACAAGATCGAGCAATTGTGTAGACAGTGTATAATTCTGCTGCTCGGTTTTTAATTGTTGTAGGGCATTAGTGTATGACTGATAAGTACGCACCGCGGCCGTTTCATAATCAAGCGAAAGGTTGTCTCGGATAATGGTTGCATTGCGTGTATTAATACTGGCCACCTGTTGCAGGCGTTTATTGATGCCCCCATTATAAATGGGTATGGCAAAATTGACACCTACAAAAGGACCGTAACTCTGGTTTAATAAACTAAATCCCGCCGCACTTTTAGAGCTTGTAAAATTATAGCCCGTTGTAGCACGGATGGTTGGATATCGGAGTGCCGCTGTTTCTCTTTCAATCAGCTCATTAATATGTATTTGTTGCGTGGCGGCTAAAAGCTGGGGATTGTTTTTTGCATAACTGCGGATACTCTCGAGGTTTACGGTTTTGTCAATCATGATTGTATCAGTGATGTTAATAGCCGAATCTGCCCGTAAAAAAATAAGATTCAGCAAATCTGTTTTCGCCTGGTCTATTACCAGATCCTGGCTTAGTTGCGATTGCAACAGGCCATTTAAATCAAGCTGCGCTTGAAAAATATCTGCATTATTGGACAAGCCCACATCTTTTCGAACCTGCAAAATATCAAGCCTCTTTTTAAAAACATCAATTGATTGAAATATCGTTTTACGATAGGTTTGCTGGCGTACAATATCGTAATATTTGATCATCACCGCCGCAATGGTATTCTGGATTTGTACATTCAGCAGTTGCTCGTTTTGCAGCTGTAGCTCTGCCAATCTTTTTTTGGTAGCTACCACGCGGTATCCGTTGAAAAGCAAGATACTCCCGGTAACACCTGCCGCCAGGTTATTTGAGCCTACATTATCTCGTTTAGTATCGCGTGTTGGGTCGGCGAATTTCTGGTTAATACTTGTAAGTTGTTCGTTATCGGAAGCTGTGCCATTTACCACAGGTAAGCCACCAGCTATCCCAATATTATTGTTTATGCTGCTGATGTCCAGGTTGTTTTTTGCCAGTTGGATATCATAGCTATTTTTTAAAGCGATGTTTATGGCATCGGTCAGGGATAATCTTTGTTGCGCGAAGCCAGAAAGGCAGATCGTACAGAAAGAAATAAGTAAGAATTTTTTCATGTTGTATGAAATTACCAACACCGGTAAATTATATAGAAAAATTTACATAAGCGGATGATCAGCTAACCAGCGTCCCTACATTGGAGCCTTCTACCACTTGTAACAGGTTGCCAGGCTTGTTCATATCAAATACTATGATGGGCAGTTTGTTCTCCATACAGAGGGTAAAAGCGGTCATATCCATCACTTTCAGGTTTTTACTAATACATTCCTGAAAACTGATTGTATCATATTTAACCGCGGTGGGGTCTTTTTCTGGATCGGCCGTATATACACCATCTACCCTTGTTCCTTTCAATATCACATCGGCCTTCATTTCAATGGCCCGAAGCGAGCCGGCTGTATCGGTAGTGAAATAAGGGTTACCGGTACCCGCACCAAATATCACTACCCTTCCTTTTTCCAAATGCCTCAATGCTTTTCTGCGGATATACGGTTCAGCCACCTGCTCCATATTAATGGCACTTTGCAAACGCGTGTACACCCCGATTTTTTCGAGCATGGCCTGCATTGCCATGGCATTGATCACCGTAGCCAGCATACCCATATAATCGCCATGTGCCCTTTCAATACCACTATCAGCTTCGTTCATACCCCTGTAAATATTCCCACCACCAATTACAATAGCCACCTGCACACCCAGATCTGTAACTAATTTAATGTCGTGTGCATACTGTTCTATGATCTTGGGGTTAAAAGGGTCGCCATTACGCTGGTCGCCTAATAAGGCTTCGCCGGATAATTTAAGAAGGATGCGCTTGAACTTAGGGAGCATGAAAAAGGTTTTTATAATGAACCCTGCAAAGAAACAATATTTTCTATGAGAAAACACATTCATTCTTTGGATAGCGGGATCGTCCCTCAGAAATAAAAATCCTATTTGCCCCGGAATGGTAAGTTAATTTTTAAAAGGTATCCCGGTACACACCTAAACTATTTAGTAACGATCTCTTCTTTGAATGAGACCTGTAGTTCTTTCTCAGGTTGCATATTGGTTTGCATCGCTGCGCGTAACCCCTTTTCTGTAATTGAGAATTTAATGGTGTCTGCTTCGATAATAGAAACCAATTCCTCACTGCGCAATTGTAACAGGTGTACATGTATTCTTTCCCAATCAAATTTTGAATGGAGTATCATTTCCCGGGGCGTACAGAGATAATGTGTGGGGTTAGACTCTTCCTGAACGATCTGTGCAAGTATCTGAAGAGTGGCATATTGATTATCCATACATACAAGATAAAAGAGTTCGCATAAATGTTGCATCCTTACCCCTAAATTATTTATGCACAAGGTTAATAAGATTGAAATGCCGCTGATTGTCAGGGTTTAGTAACCGGGCCAGGCGGGAGAAACAAATACCAGTTAGTTTTGTATGTATGCCTGACCCCTTTGAATTACCCGTTGAATACAATGAAAAAGAAATGCTTCTCCCTGCCGAATTATTGGCAGTTGGTTATACCCATAAAATAAAAGTGACCGTGGAAGGGATCGCTATATTTTTTGAACCGGATGAAGAAAAAAATTACCGCGCGGTGCTTGGTGATTCAGATCGAGATAATACTGGTAAAATAAATCCCAAACTTTTGCAGGCCATCTGTGAAACATTATATGAATTATTCGGCAAGTAAAAAATAGCCATATATAAAAAACAAAAGGAGCGCAATGCACTCCTTTTGTTTTTTATATATGGATGATAGCATTATCCTAAAGCTACTCTTTTGAATTCAGTTACTTTCAGATCGGCTCCCACACTCTTCAGGTAATCACCCACACTCATGCCACCGTCTTTTACAAATGCCTGTGCCAATAAAGTTTGTTCTTTAAAGAATGCATTCAGTTTGCCTTCTGCAATCTTGGCGATCATTTCATCGGGCTTACCTGCCATCTTAGGATCGGCCTTCATCACGTCTACCACGATAGCCCTTTCCCTTTCAATAGTTGCTGGAGGAATACTTTCTGCGTCAACAGCCAATGGGTTCATAGCTGCTATCTGCATGGCAATATCTTTGCCCGCATCAGCTGCGGCAGAACTTAAGCCTACCAACACCCCCATACGGTATGAACCGTGAATATAAGAAGCTACATAAGGTGCCTCGATCCTTTCAAATTTGGCCACACCGATTTTCTCGCCGATAGATGCCAGTTTATCATTGATCATATCAGACACTTTTGTTCCGTTGATCAATACTTCGTTCAGTTCTTCCGCACTTTTTACATTGTTTGATACGGCTGCATCGGCAATGCTTTGTGCAAAAGCAACAAACTCGGCATTCTTTGATACAAAATCAGTTTCGCAACTGATACATACCACGAAACCTGTTTTATTATCGGCAGTTGTTTTTGCAATGATCACACCTTCTTTCGCTTCACGGTCGCTGCGTTTAGCAGCTACTTTCTGGCCTTGTTTGCGCAACCAGTCAATGGCTTCCTCAAAATCGCCATTGGTTTCGGATAATGCTTTTCTGCAGTCCATCATTCCTGCACCGGTTGCCTGGCGCAGTTTGTTGATATCTGTTGCGGTTATTGTTACAGTACTCATTGTATTGAATTTTGAAATTTTAATTGGGAAATTTTGAAATTTCGGCGCAAATCTAATTTTTACAACAACCGGTTCCTATTATCAATTGATGAAGGAATTGTTGCAGTACAAGTGTGCGACGCAACCAAAGATTATAAGCGATATAAAGATTGGGTCATTATACCAGTATCCTCAGGACAATGATGTAATGACCCAATGAATAATATACGACTATCGGCTACCACCGCCACCACCACCGGCAGGACGACGATTACCCGGAACACGGCGTTTAGGAGGGCCGCCGGCACCTGGGCCACCAGCTGGGCTGCTACTGCGTGATCTTCCGCCACGTGCAGCTTCGGACTGTGCTTCTGCTTCGAGGCGACGGGCTTTTGTTTCATTCTCATTGTTAGAATCGTCTGATTCTTCTTCATCTTTAGAAGCCTGGCGTTCTACCAAACCTTCTGCAATGGCAGCAATGATATAGTTGGTAATAATGGCAATCGATTTGGTTGCATCATCATTGGCAGGAATCGCAAAATCAACTTTATTAGGATCGCAGTTGGTATCTACCATACCAAAAGTAGTAATGCCTAAACGTTTGGCTTCAGACAAAGCAATGTGCTCATGACCGATATCCACGAGGAACAAAGCAGCCGGCAGGCGGCCTAACTGAGCGATACCGCCCAATACTTTTTCCATCTTGTCTTTATCACGGGTTAAAGTCAAACGCTCTTTCTTGGTTAAGCTTTCTGCACTACCATCGGCAAGCATTTTTTCGATGCTCTGCATTTTCTTCACGCTCTTACGAACGGTGTTGAAATTGGTTAACATACCACCTAACCAACGTTCAGTTGCATAAGGCATGTTTACACGCTTGGCACATTCGCTAACGATTTCTTTAGCCTGTTTTTTAGTAGCCACAAACATGATCTTCTTACCGCTTTTCGCAATTTGCTTAATAGCAGCAGCAGATTCCTGCAGGTGATCAACCGTCCTGTTCAGGTCAATAATGTGGATACCTTTCTTCTCAGCAAAGATGTAAGGCAACATCTTTGGATTCCACTTCTTTTTCAGGTGACCAAAATGTACACCGGCCTCCAGTAGTTGTTGTTGTAACGAAGTGTTATTTTCCATTGTAAGTAATTATTGTAATGATTTGAATTTGTTTGCCAAAGCTGTGAGCTATAAGCCGTGAGCTTCGGGCAAAAAATGCTCGTGGCTCGAAGCTGGAAGCTCGCGGCTGTATTAACGCTTGCTGAACTGGAAGCTCCTACGTGCTTTCTTATGACCGAATTTCTTACGCTCAACGCCACGTGGGTCACGTTTCAGCTGTCCGGCTGCTTTTAACACAGGACGGAACTCAGGGTTTACCTCGAGCAAAGCACGGGCAATTCCTAATTTGGCTGCTTCGGCCTGGCCTTTTAAACCACCACCCTGCGCATTGATAACGATATCCAATTTGCCTACCATATCGGCAGTTTTCAGGGGCGCTTCAACCTGGTTCTGTAAATACACCAGTGGAAAATATGCCTTGTAATCTTTGTCGTTTACAGTGATCTTACCATCTCCCTTCCTTACGAATACGCGGGTAACGGCTTCTTTACGGCGACCAACTGCATTTTTTTGTTTTTCCATTTTGATTATGCTTAATGCTTAACGCTTAACGTTGAAAGCAATGGTTTAGAATTTAAGTTCTTTAGGTTGTTGTGCACTGTGCGAATGCGTAGAACCTGCATACACAAATAATTTCTTGATCATTTTACGGCCGAGGCGGTTTTTGGGAAGCATACCTTTTACAGCTCTTTCCATAATTACTTCGGGACGGCGCTTCAACAGGTCTTCAGCAACTTCTTCTTTCTTACCACCAGGGTAACCTGAATAATTGAGGTACTGTTTTTGTTCCGCTTTTTTACCGGTAAAAACAACTTTTTCTGCGTTAAGTACAATTACATAATCGCCACAATCAACGTGTGGGGTGTAATAGGCTTTGTTCTTACCACGAAGAACAGCAGCAATTTTCGATGCAACACGTCCTACGGTTTGATTAGTACCGTCAACCACATACCAGTTGTGCTGTACGGTAGCCGAGTTCGCATGCTTGGTGGTGAAATGAAGTTTACTCATAATATTTCTATTTTAATGAAACCTGCGCTATCCCGCCGGTTCTAAATATTCCCGATATTTTTCGGACGGCGAAGGTAGGCCTCTCACACTCATTTTTCCAAGAATTTTATGGACTATTTTTTATTGAACCTTTGTAACTAATTGATTTTCAATAATAATTTTGAACATTTATTTTATTGGGCTGATGAAACGGGCGGTTTTACGGCTTTTTAGCTGGATTTTGGTTGCCAAATGGCAGGTAAAAAATTCGCCGCTCTAAAACTTTTTAATAACACTACCTCGGAGTTAAAAAACACCGGTAAGAGCGTATTTCTACCTAAACAAGGGGATACTATATGGTTGTATTTTTGCAATAGTTGGCAAACTACCAACTATTATGTATTTTTATGTTTCGATTAGCATTCACAAGAATTTCATTCATTTATTTAAATCGAACCACTTTGAACCGATTAAAACAATTGCATGAAGATCATCCAACCAATGTTACTCGAAAACTTTGCAAAGCAACATGCTAATGCAAGAAGAAGTTTGGCTGCATGGCGAAGAGTCGCGGAAGAAGCAGACTGGAAAAAGAATCAGGATATATTAAAAGACTTTCCAAACGCTAAAATGCTGCCTAATAAAAGAGCAAGGTTTGAAATACTACATAATACATACAGACTGGTGGCCGAGCTTGATTATGAAGATAGCCTTTTAGATATTAGGTTTATTGGTACACATAGTGAGTATGATAAAATAGATGCTGCAACTATTTAGAAAAAAGAATTATGAATAACAGCTGGTTCCTTTTAGAAAATGAGACAGATTATGAAAAAGCTTCTGTGCGTTTTCAGCAGGTAAAATATGCTAAAAAAGACTCGGCAGATCATAAAGAAAAAATGCTGCTGGCTTTTTTGATTGATGATTATGGAAGAAGGCATTCTACATTGCCCGAATTAGATCCTATCGAGTTCATTAAAATAAGAATGGAAGACTTCGGTTATAAACCCGCGGATCTTGCACGTGAGTACGGCGATAAAGGAACTGTTAGTAAAGTATTGAATTATAAACAGGCTTTATCGTTAACCATGATCCGGAAATTCAGTAAAATTCTTCGCATACCTGCAGAAGCTTTAATTAAAGAATACAAACTTCAGTAAATTTTGGTTTACCATAAATTCCAGGCAACCCAATTATTCACAGGCACAGAAATGCTGGGTGCAGATACGGTATTGATCACTAATGAAAAAGGAGAAGTCAAAGACATCGTACCAGTAACTGAAGCAGGCGGGGATATTCAACAATTCAACGGCATATTATCTCCCGGCTTTATCAATTGCCACTGCCACCTCGAGCTAAGTCACATGAGAGGTTTGATACCTGAACAAACCGGACTGGTTGATTTTGTTTTTAAAGTAGTAAACGAACGGCATTTCCCAGAAGAAGAAATTTTAGCTGCCATTGCCAAAGCAGAAGATGAAATGCTGGTCAATGGCATTGTGGCAACAGGTGATATCTGTAATAACACACTTACGTTACCTCAAAAAAAATTACAAAGACTCGCTTATTATAATTTTATAGAAGCAAGTGGCTGGCTGCCGGCGTTGGCACCAATGAGGTTTGAAAGATGTTTTAACTTTTTTACCATTTTCTCTCAAATTCAAAATTCAAAATTCAAAATTCAAAATAGTTTATCCCCCCATGCCCCTTATTCTGTTTCAGATGAATTATGGCAATTATTATCTCCCTGTTTTGAAAACAACACCGTTACCATTCATAACCAGGAAACAGATTTTGAAGATGCCCTTTTTAAAAAAGGCAAAGGTGATTTTATGCGCATGTATGGAATGATGAATATAGATACTACTTTTTTTCACCCAACAGGCAAAAGCAGTTTGCAATCTTACTTTCCTAAACTTGCGAAAGCGAAGCAGGTGTTGCTGGTGCATAATACGTTTACGAAGGAGGAAGATGTATTATTCGTGAATCGTCAATCGTCGATCGTGAGTTGGTGTGTTTGTATAAATGCCAATCAATACATTGAACAAGCTGTTCCGCCCATTGCTATGTTGCGTAAAAATAATTGCCAACTGGTTATCGGAACAGATAGCCTTGCGAGTAACCGGAGCCTTAGTGTGCTCGATGAATTAAAAACCATCACCCGGCTTTTTCCATTAATCCCTCTGTCTGAATTATTACAATGGGCCACCAGTAATGGAGCCAGGGCCTTGCAGATGGAGGATATGCTGGGGAGTTTTGAAAAAGGGAAAATGCCGGGAGTAATCCTTCTTGAACAGTTAGAAAATAACCAGCTTACAGAAAAATCGACTGTCAGGCGTTTGCTGTAGCAACAATTCTCTGGGTAAACTCTTTTTCTCTGCGATGAAAACTTCCGCCGAGTGCCTTTCCGCAGCCAACGCTGTTTTCACGAAAGTATTTCCTGCAAAATCGCCAAACTCCGCATCTCCCCAAAATCATGGATATGCAAGGAAAGATATGTTTGGTATGCCTGCAACAATTCCCGTCTTACAATACGGTTGAGTAATATATTTTCCAGGTCATTATAAAAACGGATAGCGGCTAACTGCGAAGTGGTTTCGGCCAATACACCCTCCATATAATAAGGATGCGTTGGTTTTTCTGCAATGAACATGCCTTCCTGCAAATCGAGCACCGGTGTTTGTTCACTATAATTTCCATGCATACGAAACCCCAATTCACTGCAAAGGTGCAAGGCAAAGTATAAGGGGAGGTTACCGGTTAAGGTATCGTTTCCTTTATCTAGTTGTTTCAGGGTATCTTCTATCAAATAAAATAATTCAGGGTTCGCCTCGGGTTGTTTCAGGCTGTGTTGCAATAGTTCTATTACAAAAGTAGCTACGGTATTCTTTACCACATCAAACAATACATGCTCATATAAATAACTCCATTGGTATTCTTTGATGAATTGCAGTTGTTTCTGCTCATTATGGTATACCTCCATATCGAGCATGGCCGCGGGTTGAAAGAAACTGGCTTTGCCCACAGATGTTTTGCTGCTTTGCCGCACACCTTTTACAATATAACTCTGTACACCAAACAGCTCGGTGTATACCGTAGTAATGATACTGGTATCTCCATACTTTACCGTACGCAACACAATGCCTTTGGTAGCATGAACCATGTGGGAAAAATTGGTGCTTTGTAAAGATAGTAATTGAAACCTCTGCGGAGGAACAGAGGTTTCGCAAAGAAACAGTTATGCAGCTTTACTCACCCGAACAGTATCCCTTTTTTTGGAAGTAAGTTCAATAATCCTTACTGCATGTAATCCACGCATAATAAAATAAGTAAGGTCAAATTCAAACCATTTTTTGGCGAAGTTGGCATCATTTTTTGCATAGTGGTGATTATTCTGGAACAACTCGCCCATTAACAAAATCCCCCAGGGAGATGTATTTTTTGAATGGTCGCCGTTCTCAAAATTACTGTACCCGTATTTATGCCCGCACCAATTTACAATCGCACCCTGTATAGGCCCCATTAAAAAATGAACCGGCAATAATAAGAACCACCAGGCATTGGGAGCAAAATAAATATAGAAGGCAGTATACGCCGCGCCAAACAGGAGGCGTGTAATAATATGATGTCCAAACCTGTCTAATTTATCCCAAACAGGCAGGTATTCGGCGGTGAATTGTGCATCAGGCAAATTTTTTCCGGTCAGAAACCCTCGGAAGATCAGGATAGTGCTTTGCATCATCTGGTATACATCCCTGAAAAAATGCGGGGAATGCGGATCCTGTTCGGTATCGCTAAAAGTATGGTGCATCCGGTGCATAACACCATAAGCCCTCGGAACCAGAAAAGAGGAACCCTGTACAAACCATGTTGTTAAATAAAAGGCGCGCTCCCAGTTTTTGCTCGTCGTATACATTTTATGAGAACAAAAACGATGTAGAAAAAAGGAATGAAAAAATAAAGACAGGAACCAATGTCCCAGGAAAAAACACAGGATGGCGAGCATATATAGAAAATTAGGGGGTTGTTATCCTGGTAAGATAGGGGAATTAATCCCCCATGCCTTATAAATACGCTGTTTTCACCCCAAAAGATTGAATTTTTATCAAAAGAATGGCTATTATTCTACCATAATGCATGCTTAACATAATGCCGGCAATAAAATACATTTGATCTTTTACGCATATATAATCTGGCATACACTGGGGATTATAATGCGAACAACAGACCGGTT
Organism: Bacteroidota bacterium; assembly: GCA_025356235.1. Taxonomy (GTDB): domain Bacteria; phylum Bacteroidota; class Bacteroidia; order Chitinophagales; family Chitinophagaceae; genus Sediminibacterium. The sequence continues at coordinate 9,017 of JANXUL010000141.1, read as the reverse complement.
TGTTAGTTGCATCGGATACTATACTACGCCGGTAAACTGTTTCAGAAAACGTACGTCGTTTTGCGAATATAAGCGGAGGTCATTCACCTGGTACTTTAGCTGGGTAATACGTTCCACGCCCATACCAAATGCGAAGCCGGTATATTTATTTGAATCGATCCCGAAATTATCAAGCACATGGGGATGTACCATTCCACTTCCTAATATTTCTACCCAGCCCGTGTGTTTACAAATATTACAACCCTCGCCACCACAAATCAGACAACTGATATCCATTTCTGCACTTGGCTCGGTGAAGGGGAAATAACTGGGGCGGAACCGCACTTTCACATGTTTGCCAAACATTTCCTGTACAAAAAAGTAAAGCGTTTGTTTAAGGTCGGCAAAGCTTACGTTTTCATCAATATACAATCCTTCTACCTGGTGAAAGAAACAATGCGCCCTTGCACTGATGGTTTCATTCCTGTAAACACGGCCGGGGCAGATAACACGGATAGGTGGTTTTTGTGTTTCCATAACCCTTGCCTGTACACTGCTTGTATGTGTACGTAAGAGCCAGGACGGGTTTTGATTGATATAAAAAGTATCCTGCATATCACGGGCAGGATGGTCTTCGGGTAAATTCATCGCGCCGAAATTGTGCCAGTCGTCTTCTATTTCGGGGCCTTCGGCAACAGCAAAACCCAAGCGCCTGAATATAGAAACGATCTGGTTTCGAACAATGCTTAATGGATGACGGGTTCCAACGGTTATTGGATCTCCGGGTAGGCTCCAATCGATGCGTTTGGCGTCTGGAGTCTGGCGTTGGGAGTTGTTTTCTTGTAGGCTTTCATATTTGTTTTCTACAAACAGCTTGAAATCGTTCAGTACCTGGCCGAACTCTTTTTTACTTTCGTTGGGCACGTTGCGCATTTCACCCATGATGGTTTTTACCAATCCCTTCGTGCCGAGCCATTTGATACGGAATTCTTCTACTGCATCCGGTGTAGCAGCTTCAAACGCTGCAATCTCCTGCCTGTAAGCATTTATCTGTTGCACTAACTGTTCCATCGGGCAAAGATAGAACTCAGATATGATTTGGAGATATGACTGATATGATTTTGTTGCAGTTTTAGGTTGTTGACCCTTGTTCCGGACGTTGAAGTGAGTGACACAACCTGCGATGCCATTTGCTACTACTGCCGGTTAAAAAGCTTTTTACCGGCCACCCTGGATTATGGATAAAGTTGAGGGCCTGAAAGTGAATATATTCCCAATCATGTCAATCATACCCTTAATTCATAGGAATCAGCGGTTATATTACTTACATTTGCCTTTGTGATTAATCATGTTATGGAATACAATACCGAAAGAAATTACCTGGGTATGAAAGAATACGGCCGTCACGTTCAGCGGATGGTGGAGTATTTATTAACTATTGAGGACAAGGAAAAACGTCAGCAACAGGCCCAGTGTGTGATAGAATTAATGGGTTTCGTAAACCCGCATTTAAAGAATGTAGAAGACTTCAGGCATAAGCTTTGGGACCACCTTTTCTTTATCAGTGATTTTAAGTTAGAAGTAGATAGCCCGTATCCTATTCCCCAAAAAGAGACGTATAAATTAAAGCCCGATCCATTGCCTTATCCTAAGCGCCATCCGAAATATGCGCATTTGGGTAAGAACCTGGAAGTGGTGATTAATAAGGCCCTGCTGGAAGAAGATCCTGAAAAGAAAGCAGGTTTTGCGCATGCCATCGCTTATTACATGAAGCTAGCTTACAGCAACTGGCACAAAGAACTGGTGCATGATGATACAATCCGTACCGAGTTGAACAGTATTACCGGCGGCCAATTGGAATTTAGTAATACCCCCTATATTAAACACCGTAACCAGAATTTTGAACGCGATGAATATCCACGCAGCAATGGCGGCGGACGTTGGCAACAAAATTTCGGCGGACGTAGTAGTGGCAGTAACAGGGGTGCGAGTGGCGGAAGGGATAACAGGGCCGGTGGTGGTGGAAGAACCGATGGCCGTAATAATAATAACCGGAATGCTGGCGGTAATGGCAATGGCCCAAGAGATAATAACCGGAACAGTGGTAGCGGCGGAAGAACCGATGGCCGCAGCGGCGGGCAATTTAAAAAAAGATATTGAGAAGTATCCGCATATTGGATACTCGTTTCCTAATACTATTTTATAAAGCACCGGATTTTCCCGGTGCTTTATTGTTTCCGTTCGTTAAGTTGCCAACCTTACCTATAAACAAATAAACCAATAAACTATATTCGCTATGTTAACAGGATCAGCAAATTTCCAATCTGTCGTATATGAGTTCATTTGAAGTAATTGGGGGTAATAAATTAAAGGGCGAAATCATTCCGCAAGGGGCAAAGAATGAGGCATTGCAGATATTATCAGCTGTTTTATTGACTGCAGAGCCTGTAACCATTTCCAATATCCCGGATATACTCGATGTGAACCTGCTGATAGAATTACTGGGGGATATTGGTGTGAAAATAACCCGCCTTACAAAAGACAGCTGCAGGTTCCAGGCTGATTCTATTGATGCAGATTACCTGGCATCGGATGCATTCAGGAAAAAAGGTGGTCGTCTTCGCGGTAGTGTAATGTTTGCCGGCCCCATGCTTACAAGGTTTAAACGCGCTTATATACCCAAGCCCGGCGGCGATAAAATTGGCCGCAGAAGATTGGATACCCATATTATTGGTTTTGAAAAATTGGGTGCCAAATATGAGTATGATGAAGTGTTGGGTTGTTTTAAGTTATCCTCCCCGCAACTCAAAGGTGTATTTATGTTGCTGGATGAACCCTCGGTTACTGGCACAGCTAATATTACAATGGCTGCCGTATTAGCAGAAGGCACTACAACTATTTACAATGCTGCCTGCGAACCTTATGTACAACAGCTTTGTAAAATGCTGAACCGCATGGGGGCAAAAATCAGCGGTATCGGAAGCAATCTGCTCATTATTGAAGGTGTTGCCTCATTAGGTGGAGCCGAGCACAGCATGTTACCGGATATGATAGAGATCGGGAGCTTTATCGGCCTGGCGGCTATGACACAAAGTGAAATCACCATTAAGGATGCAGGTATAGAACATTTAGGTGTAATACCGGAAAAATTTCAACAACTCGGTATCCAATTCCAGATCAAAGGAGATGATATCTATATTCCGGCACAGGACGTTTATGAGATACAGACTTTTTTAGATGGCGGTATCCTAACTATTTACGATCATCCCTGGCCCGGTTTTACGCCCGACCTGCTAAGTATTGTTTTGGTAGTGGCTACACAGGCAAGGGGCAGTGTATTGGTTCACCAGAAAATGTTTGAGAGCCGTTTGTTCTTTGTAGATAAACTGATTGATATGGGCGCACAGATCATACTTTGCGATCCGCACAGGGCAACCGTAATCGGACTCGGCAGAAAAAATAATTTACGCGGCATTACCATGAGCAGTCCTGATATACGTGCCGGACAGGCCCTGCTGATTGCCGCATTAAGTGCTGAAGGAAAAAGTGTAATACAGAATATTGAACAGATAGACCGCGGGTATCAATACATTGACGAGCGGTTACGAAATTTAGGGGCAGATATTAAGAGAGTTCCTTAATTATTAAGCTTGGCCGTATGTGAATATACGACCGACAGCATTGAGGAGTGATATTTGTATTCTCGCAAATGCCAAAAGTCGAATCATTTAAAAATGTAACCTGCCGTAGGCAAATTCATTTGTCCTCTTCTACAGCACTTCCCACCATTTAGAAAAAACCTGGCGCCCATCTTTCAAATTAACTTCTTCCCCTATCATAGGTGTCAAAACAGGAAGCCCTGCTTTTCGGCCGAATTCAGAGACCTGTATAATGGGTTCATCCCAATCATGCTGGGCCAATGCAAATTTCCCCCAATGTACCGGCAATAGTTTTTTTGCTTGCAGATCTATCGCTGCCTGAACAACTTCTTCTGGCATGGTATGTATGTATTTCCAGTTTTTATTGTACTGGCCACATTCTAAAATAGCTAAATCGAAAGGGCCGAACGTATTACCGATTTTTAAAAAATGTGCGTCATACCCAGAATCACCACCGATAAAGATATTATGGGTGGGTGTTTTCAATGCAAACGACATCCATAATGATTGCTGCCTTTTAAATGCCCTGCCTGAAAAATGTCTCGCAGGTAGCGTGTTCACCTCGAAGCCTTCCTCTAAAATAATTTTTTCGTTCCAGTCTTTTTCGATGATCGTATTTATATCATACCCCCAATAGATTAAGTGTTCGGTTGTTCCTAATCCGGTAATTATTTTTTTTACCTGCGGTTGTATCTTTTTAATTGTGGCATAATCCAGATGGTCCCAATGATCGTGTGAGATAAAGAGGTAATCGATTTCGGGAATATCCTCTGTAGTATATACATCACTGCCGCCAAAGCTTTTCACTGAATAGGGTAAAGGCGAAGCGCCACCGCTAAATACCGGATCAACTAAAATCCGTTTACCATCGGCCTGAATGAAGTATGAAGAATGGCCGAACCAAACCAATATATCTTTATCGGGTGACAGGTGTAGCAGATCTGTTTTGGCAGATGGCAACCTGCCCGCCGGCTTTACTCTTTTACTTTTGTCAAACAGGAAATCATATAAAATACCAAAAAAAGTAGCACCCTCGGTCAGGTCTGGCGTATAGCGTTCGTTTTGAAATTTTCCTTCTCTAAAATTTGGCGATCTTTTCATTTGTTCCAGTCGCCCCCGTTCCGGCATTTTGCCAAATTTAGGTTGCCGTATAAAAGTAAAGACAGCTAATGCGAATAGAATAATTATCGAGATAATTAAAATCATGATTATTTATTAGCCATTGTTTTAATTGACTATTTTATTTTGCTAATATATGCCTCAGCAAACCTTTCGCCCAGTAATCTTTGCCCTTCTGAATTAAAATGAACGGTATCTCCTTTATGAATAAAATCGTGCGTATTTATCACAGATACATTTGCATCCTGTAAAGAATTATTATGAATAGCCTGGTTAATCAATTGCCAGTTTTGATTATTGTTTGAATAGGAGCCCAGTTCCCCAACAAAAACAGGTAATTGGTTATTTTGAATAGTGGATCTGAACACAGTAAACAATTCAGCCAACCTGTCTTTATATAAAGGGATAGCTGTTTTATTGGCATCGCTCTCGCCCTGGTGCCAAAGCACCGCTTTAATCTGTCCGTATTTTTTACCAATGGCAACTTTATCGCAGAAATTTGTGAGGAGCTTTACGCCCCTGTAGCTGGAATCACCCAGCCATTGACTGATGGAACTGCCACCGATGGCTGTTGGTAAAAGCAGGATAGTGATATTGTCGGGGATATGTTTAAGTAAGGTGTTGGCAAAAGAGCATCCGCAATCAAGTCCATTACGGGTGGGTTCATAAAAATGTAAGGGCTCTTTTGCATAAATTAATCTGCCTGCGGCATCAATGGTTACAATCCTTTTATTAGGCAAGGTATCCTGTGGCTCAACAAAGCCACGCCCGGCCATATTAGATTGCCCGGCCAGCAGGAACACCCAAACATTTTCTTTTGCAGGATTACTTTCAACAGGTTCCACTGATACGGGGAAATATTTCGTGCGGTTATCCTGAATATTATTCCAGGAAAACAAAGAGAAAATGAATAATACACATAGAATATTTTTTTTTGTCATTGTTTTTTAATGTAAGGCTATTCGATAAATATAAGACTCTTTCAATTTACATAGTAAATACCCCCCCATTCGATAATACCTTCATCGATGTTAGTTGCCTCACCCCGATCGCAGATAATTAACAATCGATAGAAAATATCCTTTCGCAATAATACCTTTACCTTATGGATACATTTAATACCCTACGCAATATTATTCAAAGCCGGAGAAGTACCAAACCTGCTCTCATGAATGGCAAAAAGATAGCAGCTTCCCAGATTCATCAATTACTGGAACTGGCCGATTGGGCACCCACCCACGGCCTTACTGAACCGTGGCGGTTTATTGTGTATGAAAATACGGCCATACAAAAATTCTGTTTTGATCACGCTGAATTGTACAAGGCAAATACAGTACCCGATAAATTCACAATGGCAAAATATGAGAAACTGGTACAGCAGGGCAATACGCTTTCGCATATTGTACTCGTATATATGAAGCGGTCTGCAGGTAACAGCATCCCTGCCGCAGAAGAGTTTGCTGCCGTTGCTGCCGCTATTCAAAATATATTATTAGGGGCTGCTGCACTGGATATTGCCGTTTTATGGAGTACCGGGGGCATGACACATCACCCCGCTATGAAAAATCATATTGGATTAGCGGCCGACGACAATATTCTAGGCTTATTATACATGGGCTATACCGATGAACCTTTAACAGAAGGGAAAAGAAATATTCCGCTGGCTGACAAGATAGTGTGGAGATCGTGAATGGTGCGTCTATCCTATATGATCACCCACGCACGATTCACGCCTCACAATTCACGATTAAATTGTTTCTTTGCCTCAAATTTACTGCATGTCCTTACGGAAACTCATTATACTTACGGCACCTTCGGGTTCAGGCAAAACATCCATCACCCGTTTTCTTATTGGTAAATACCCAAAACTATCTTTTTCCATTTCTGCTACTACCCGGTTGCCCAGGGGAGATGAGCAAACAGGTATTGAATACTATTTTATGAGCGTAACAGATTTCAGGCAGAAAATAGACGAGAACGCTTTTATTGAATGGGAAATGGTGTATGAAAGCAAATACTATGGTACGTTAAAAAGCGAACTCGAAAGGATATGGAACGAGGGAAAAATACCCATGCTGGATATTGATGTTCAAGGTGCCATTCATGTTCAACAACAATTTGCAGGCGATTGCCTCTCCATTTTTATAGAACCACCTTCTGTAGAGGAGCTCAAGCGCAGGCTCGAAAGTCGCGGTACCGAAACACTTGAAAGCCTTGCTACAAGAGTTAGTAAAGCCAGTTATGAAATGTCATTCACTCATCACTTCACCAAAACTATTTTAAACGACAATTTGGAGAAAGCCTGTGCCGAGACGGAAGAAGTGATTAAGGATTTCTTAGGGTGGTAATTTTTTCGCAAAGGCACAAATACATGAAATATTTTGAAAGCAGTGTGATTGCCATAGCCTACACATCCCGTACATTTATCTTCTAACAAATTCCGTATGCCATTTAAAAACAGAACTGTCTTTATTACCGGCGCCAGTCGCGGTATAGGTAAAGCCATAGCCCTGCGTTTAGCCAGCGAAGGAGCGAATATCGTTATCGCTGCCAAGAGTGTACAAGAAGACCCCCGCCTTGGCGGCACTATTTTTTCTGCTGCGCAGGAAGTAGAAGCTGCCGGCGGCAAAGCATTGGCAGTACAGGTGGATATTCGCCATGAGGACCAGATACAGGCTGCCGTGCAACAGGCTGTTGACAAATTTGGCGGGATTGATGTATTGATCAACAATGCATCAGCCATTCAACTTACCCCCACAGAACAAACGGAATCAAAACGTTTCGACCTGATGCAAAGCATCAATGTTCGCGGAACTTTTTTAATGGGTAAACATTGCATCCCACATCTCAGAAAAGGAAATAACCCACATATCATTACCTTATCACCCCCCATCAATCTCAATCCCAAATGGTTAGGCGGGCACATTGCTTATACCATTACCAAGTACAGTATGAGTATGCTGGCATTGGGCTGGGCAGCAGAACTGAAGGGTGCAGGAATTGCCTCCAATGCCTTATGGCCAAGGACAACAATTGATACTGCTGCCGTACGAAATTTATTGGGTGGCGAAGCACTGGCAAAAATGAGCCGCACGCCGGATATTATCGCAGATGCCGTGTATTATATTTTATCAAAACCAGCTGCGCAATGCAGCGGGAATACTTTTATTGACGAAGAAGTGATGGCTGCAGAAGGGATTACTGATCTGAGTCATTATTCTGTTGTTCCAGGTGCTGAATTGTATAGAGACCTGTTTGTTTAATTTACTTGTAATTTTTTATCATGAAAAAGATCTTGCTGACTGCCTCACTTTGTGTGGCTTTAATTGTATTACATGCACAAAAAGCAACTTCTTCTTTTTTAAAAGAAGAAGCCATTAAAAGTATTGATGTAAAGTATGATACCTATAAAAAAATTGCTTTACAAATTTGGGGCTACGCTGAAGTAGGCTACAAAGAACAAAAAAGTTCTGCCCTCCTTCAGCAAACATTACAAAGTAATGGGTTTACTGTGCAGGCAGGTGTGGCGGATATGCCTACAGCCTTTGTAGCCAGTTATGGAAGTGGTAAACCCGTGATCGCCATTCTTGCAGAATATGATGCACTGCCCGGTTTATCACAGGATGCAGTTCCCGAAAAGAAACCGGTTGCCGGTATTGATGCCGGTCATGGTTGCGGGCATAACCTGTTTGGTACCGCATCGGTTGCTGCGGGTATTGAAATAAAGAAACTGATCGAAGCCAAAAAATTAACCGGTACCATCCGCGTATATGGTTGCCCTGCAGAAGAAGGTGGCAGCGGTAAAGTTTATATGGTTCGGGCGGGATTATTTACAGATGTGGATGTTGCTGTGCACTGGCACCCGGCAGATGCAAACAGTGTTACCATGACAAGCGCATTGGCCAACACCTCTGCCAAGTTCCGTTTCTATGGCCTTTCTGCACATGCATCTATGGCCCCTGAAAAGGGGCGCTCAGCATTAGATGGTGTAGAAGCTATGGACAATATGGTAAATATGATGCGTGAACATGTTCCTCAGGAAACCCGTATTCATTATGTGATCACGCAGGGTGGCAGGGCACCAAATGTGGTTCCAGATTTTGCAGAAGTATTTTATTATGTACGCCACCCAAAAAAGGAATGGGTCACAAGTATTTTCGAAAGATTGGTAAAAGCCGCAAAAGGGGCGGCCATGGGGACTGAAACAAAAGTAGATTATGAGATCATTGGCGGAACACATGACCTGCTGATAAACCGAAC
>JANXUL010000091.1 GCA_025356235.1 Bacteroidota bacterium | reverse complement strand
TCCTTTGCAATATCACGAACTAATATTTCTACATGAACACCGTACGCTTTTCCAGTTTAGATTTTGCAGACACTAAACTATCCATATGCCTGGCTACCAAAACCAGGTTATACTTTCGCCTGGCCAGTGCCTCAGAAATAGCAAAGCCAATTCCTTTACTCCCCCCTGCAACCAAGGCATTGGACCGGAGGTATCTACAACGGATAAACTATCCGCTGATTGGGCATACAAACCGGCAGAATAGAATAAAGTAAAGAGCAGGATGCATATTATTTTCCTGGTATTGTATAAAGCTACTCATTAAATGCTTAGTCAACCTGAGGGTTTCATCAAGTTCGGGTTCCTCTTCGCAGTGCTGGAAACAAACTTTTGCCGGGGTGGAATGCCCGAATTCTGGCATTAAAGCTGTGTAGATAAATTGACCAACCTCTTAAATAGGTAAGCAGAAATTTGTTTCATTGATCTGCCGCCTTATAGGAACTTTTGTATTTATAAAATATGTAACTTCAAAATTCGCACAAACCCTTAACAAACCTGCCTGCTATGCCAACAGATTCTTCCAGTAACAGAATGAAGGATACCCATGCTGCCAAAAATACTTTTGATGCAATAGTAATCGGTTCCGGTATCAGCGGCGGATGGTCTGCTAAAGAACTTTGCGAGCATGGATTGAAAACACTTTTGTTAGAAAGGGGAAAGGATGTTGTTCATATTAAAGACTACCCAACCGCTACAAAAAATCCCTGGGATTTTCCGCATCGGGGTAAAATTATTCCTTCCACAGCCAAAGAAAATCCAATACTCAATAAATGCTATGCCTACAGTGAGGCGAGTGAACATTTTTTTGTAAAAGACAAAGAGCACCCCTATATACAGGAAAAACCATTCGATTGGATCCGTGGTTACCAGGTTGGTGGTAAATCTTTATTATGGGCAAGGCAAACCCAACGCTGGAGCAAATTCGATTTTGAAGGCCCTGCCCGCGATGGTTTTGCCGTAGATTGGCCGATACGGTATGAAGACCTTGCGCCATGGTACACACATGTTGAAAGGTTTGCAGGTATCAGTGGAAATAAAGATGGCCTGGAAACCTTACCCGATGGCGATTTCCTGCCGCCGTGGGAGATGAACTGTGTAGAGAAGGAAATGCAACAAAAAATAATGGCGCAATACAAGGACAGGTATGTAGTGCAAGGACGTTGCGCGCATTTAACCGAACCGCGCGACATACATATACAACAAGGCCGTACGCAGTGCCAGGCAAGAAGCTTGTGTGAAAGAGGTTGCCCGTTTGGTGGATATTTTAGTTCCAACTCGTCTACTATTCCATGGGCACAAAAAACAGGTAACCTTACCATGCGTACAAATTCTGTAGTACATTCTATCATGTATGATGAAGCCAAACAGAAAGCAGTAGGTGTAAGGGTGATTGATTCGGTAACCAAAAAAGCAACCGAATATTTCGCCCGTATTATTTTTGTTAATGCAGCCTGTTTAAATACCAACCTGATTTTACTCAACTCTACCTCCAATCGTTTTCCGAATGGATTGGGTAACGATAATGGATTGCTGGGTAAATACATTGCTTTTCATAATTATCGCGGTAGTCTTACGGCATCATACGATGGCCCCACAGACAAATATTATTATGGCAGAAGGCCTACCGCTGCTATGATGCCCAATTTTAGAAATGTACATAAACAGGAAATGGATTTTCTGCGTGGATACATGGTACATTTTACTGCCGGTCGCGGAAGGGCCGGCGCCGAAGGCATTGGCGGTGAATACAAAGATGCGATGACCGAAGCAGGTGGGTGGAATATCTATATGATGATGCAGGGCGAAACCATTCCGAAAGAAAAAAATCATGTACGGTTAAGCAAAGACCAGCTGGATGCCTGGGGTATTCCACAACTCATTACTTCGGTTGATTATGATGAGAACGATGAAAAAATAGTAAAAGATTTTTTAACACAGGGGCAAGAGATGTTGCACAAAGCCGGTTGTACAGATATTAACCCGCGCGACAGTAAACAGGCTCCCGGCCTCGATATTCATGAGATGGGTGGGGTACGTATGGGCAAAGACCCCAAAACATCTATGCTTAATGCCTGGAACCAACTTCATCAGTGTAAGAATGTTTTTGTAACCGATGGAGCATCTATGGTATCAACCAGTACGCAAAACCCTTCTCTCACTTTCATGGCCATCACAGCCCGTGCAGCCAACCATGCGGTGGAAGAGATGAAGAAAGGGAATTTGTAATTTGTCAATCGTGATGGCGTGAAACGTGCGTGTAAAATTAAATAATTTCAAAAATGTAATTTATCCCTCAATTGCTGAACCATCATTCATCATTTTAAAATAACCACATGTCTGCCGATTCTACCAACCTTAATAACAAAGCCAAAGCACAAAATACATTCGATGCCATTGTAATAGGATCGGGTATCAGTGGCGGCTGGGCTGCAAAAGAGCTTACCGAAAAAGGATTGAAAGTATTAATGCTTGAACGGGGCAGGAATTTTGAGCATTTGAAAGATTATAAAACAACGAGTAAAAATCCCTGGGAATTTGAGCACCGCGGAAAAACAACTGCCAAACAAAAAGAAGATTATCCCGTAATTCACCGTGGCTGGGCAGCCAGTGAACCTGTAATGGATTCATGGGTGAATGAAAAAGATGCACCCTACACAGAAGTAAAACCTTTTACCTGGTGGCGCAGTTACCAACTTGGCGGTAGGTCTATTTTATGGGGCAGGCAAAGTTATCGCTGGAGCGACCTGGATTTTGAAGCGAATGGAAAAGAAGGCGTAGGGGTTGACTGGCCTATCCGCTACCAGGATCTTGCACCATGGTATGACCATGTAGAAAAATTTGCCGGTATCAGTGGTTCAAAAGAAGGATTGGCGCATTTGCCAGATGGTCAATTCTTACCACCGATGGATTTGAATTGTGTAGAAAAAGATGTGGCAGCAAGGATAAAAGCGCAATACAAAGGCGAGCGCCATTTATTTATTGGCCGCGTTGCCAATTTAACAGCAGCTATTGAAGGAAGAACCAATTGCCAGTTCAGGAACCGGTGTTGGGAAGGTTGCCCGTTTGGCGGCTATTTCAGCACACAGTCTTCTACTTTACCTGCGGCGATGAAAACCGGCAACCTCACAGTAAGGCCATTCTCAATCGTTACAAAATTGATCTACGATAAAGACACTAAAAAAGCAAAAGGGGTAGTCGTATTAGATGCAGAAACAAACCAGACCTACGAATATTTTTCAAAGATTGTTTTTGTCAATGCTTCTGCATTGAACTCAACATGGGTACTCTTCAATACCGCTAGCGATATATGGCCAGGTGGATTGGGCAGTAGCAGCGGGGAACTCGGACATAATGTAATGGACCATCACTACAACCTCGGTGCTTCGGGACAGGTAGAGGGGTATGAAGACAAATATATTTTCGGCAGAAGACCTAACGGTTTTTATATTCCACGATTTGCGAATGTAGGTAACGATAAAAGAGATTTTCTGCGCGGCTTTGGTTACCAGGGAGGTGCCAGCAGATCGGGCTGGAGCAGGGATGTTGCGGAACTAAGTATCGGTGCAGATTTTAAAGAGGCCCTTACTGAGCCCGGCGGCTGGAGTATTGGCGCTACAGGCTTTGGAGAAATATTGCCTTACCATGAAAATAAGATCACACTCGATGCCAATAAAAAAGATAAATGGGGATTGCCTGTTCTGTCGATGGATTGTGAGTTGAAAGAAAACGAATTAAAAATGCGCAAGGCCATCGTGGAAGAACTAAAGGCGATGCTGGAAACTTCCGGCGTGAAGAAAATAAATACCTGGGATAACGGTCACGCCATCGGGCACGGTATCCATGAAATGGGAACAGCAAGAATGGGTAAAGACCCCAAGACTTCCGTATTAAATGCGAACAACCAGGTATGGGATGCGAAAAATGTATTTGTTACTGACGGTGCCTGTATGGCATCTTCTGCCTGCCAGAACCCATCGCTCACGTATATGGCTTTGACAGCGAGGGCAGCAAGTTTTGCGGTTGATGAGTTGAAAAAAGGGAATTTGTAGGGTTAAAGAAGTTAAAAGCGGTTAAAGAAGTTATAACGTTTTCAACCCCTTTTAACTTCTTTAATCTATCTCCTATGAATGGTAGTGCTATACATTTCTATGATCCGGGTAAGATCATGCAGGGTTGCACTATGCAGGAGGGGTTGTAATAGTTTATAAATCAAGCGTTTATTTGTTCTAATTACCAACCTCCCTGAAATCGGTGCGTAACCAAAAAGAAGATGTACCCTATGATTCAAAAAATCCGTTGCATAAATTCTGGGTTGGATTGAAATATTGAGAACCTAAGAATCTGTAAAAAAAACAGTATTAAAAAATTGGTATATGAATAACCGGCGTTCCTTTCTGAAAAAAACCTCTGCTATTGCTTTAGGTAGCCTATTGCTTAATAAAGATATCCTGGCCAATGCATTGGCAAACAAAGTGCATATGCCAGGAGCAGGCCTGCAGTTATTTACACTGTTCGGGGTGATGGACGATGATGTTGCCGGCAACCTGAAAAAAATTGCAGCAATAGGCTACAAGGAAATTGAATCTGCCTTCAGTAAAAAAGGAGGTTATTATGGTATGCCACCCAAAGAATTTGCTTCTATGGTAAAAGATATGGGCATGCATTGGCGTTCACACCATGTGCTGGGTGCACCTTTCAAAATGCCGGCAGGAGCAAAGATGCCTGCTGGCGCCGATGGTAAACCCATGGTGATACCACCTATGAAAAATCTTCGGGATAATTACCAGGAACTCGTTGACCAGGCAGCTGAAGGGGGTGTTACTTATTTGGTTTGTGCAAACACACCTATCGGAACATTGGATGAAGTAAAAGCCTCTATCGAAGTTTTGAATAAATCTGCAGATGCTGCAAAGAAGGCGGGGTTGCTATTTGCTTATCATAACCATGATGCTGAGTTTAAACCGATTGATGGAGTAATACCATACGATTTGCTATTATCGCAAACCGATAAAAATAAAGTAAAGATGGAGCTCGACCTTGCCTGGGCAACAAAGGCAGGTAAAGACCCGGTAGAGCTTTTTAAACAACACCCCGGCCGTTTTCATTTATGGCATGTAAAAGATTTAGATAAAGGCTATGAACATATACTGGAACTGGGCAAAGGTGTGATAGATTACAAAAGAATATTTGATAATGCTTCCTTATCAGGAATGAAATATTATTTTGTTGAACAGGATGGTGCTCCAAAGCCATTAGAAAATATTGCCACCAGTTTTAACTATCTTCAGGGTATACTTAAAAAGTAAATCTTTCAGGTATGAAGAAAATAGTTGTACCGGTGCTGGTTATAATTTGTTGTTTCAATTTTGCGTTTGCACAGCTGGACTCGATCTACCTGTATCCCAAAGGTGTTCCCGGTGCCATATATAAAAACATTCCTGAAAAATTAACTGTAAATCTACAGGATGGGGTTACCGGTACCAGTAATATTCAAAAGCCTCTTCTATATGTTCACCTGCCCAAAAGACCTAATGGTACTTCTGTACTGATTTGTCCCGGTGGCGGTTATTTTATATTGGCCATGGATTATGAAGGACATGATATTGCCAGATGGTTTACAGAAAGGGGTATCACTGCTTTTGTACTGAAGAGTCGCTTACCTGATGATGCACTCATGACCCACAAATCTGACCGCCCCCTGCAGGATGCCCAACAGGCATTGCGGATCATTCGGAAAGGTGCTGCCAAATGGAAAATTGACACACATAAACTCGGTATCATGGGTTTTTCGGCCGGTGGGCATCTGGCATCTACTGTTGGAACACATTTTAATAAGCAATACGGTGAAATAGTAGATACTTCTATCAGCGTACGTCCGGATTTTATGATACTGGCATATCCCATGATTTCTTACCAGTCCGGAATTTATCCAGCTACCATGGAAAACCGTTTGTTGGG
>JANXUL010000015.1 GCA_025356235.1 Bacteroidota bacterium | reverse complement strand
CGCGGATAACATCCAGGTTGCGGTTTTCGCAAAAAACAGTGGGAATAAATAACCAATAATTGGCTGT
This sequence comes from Bacteroidota bacterium, assembly GCA_025356235.1. Classification (GTDB taxonomy): domain Bacteria; phylum Bacteroidota; class Bacteroidia; order Chitinophagales; family Chitinophagaceae; genus Sediminibacterium. The sequence continues at coordinate 7,714 of JANXUL010000015.1, read as the reverse complement.
TCCTACCCTGCCATCCGTTCTATGGTAACCATTAAATGTGCTGTTTTTGAATTTTAAAACATCCGGTGGTTGCCAGTGATATTGGTAAGGGCGAAAAGCATAGGGTTCTGCCGCATGGTGGGTGTTGGCAGTACTCATCCTACTGCCGGCTGCTATGCTGCTTTGTGCTTTACCAACTAATACACCATACATGATAATCTCATTACCGGCAAGCATATCCTGCATAAAAAATTTATGCTTGGCAGGTATATCCTCCTGCAAAATATAATTCATCCCATTAAAGGAAACCGTTTCGTTTTTCGAAAGGTTCACAAGTGCCACCAGTACATTGTCTTTTGGATGTACCTGTACTATTTTTTTTGGATTACTCATGCCACTGATTTTTTTTGCATAACAGAACGAAGGGTATAAGCTATTCCGTTTTGCGTTAAGGATGTAAGATACAAATTCACTGCATCCGTAAACCCCGGATACTGTGTAAGGTCTGTACCGAATATCGCTTTATCCGACAAAATATTCTCTACCACAGTATCCCGGTCACTGTCATGCCATTTGGCATAAAGCAGGTGGGCTTTCTCGTCCTGTATGCGGTAATTCACCCCGTTTTGTTCACCATAAAATGTATTGTCTGTTTTTTTTACAGACCGCATAAATAAAATAAAAGCCGAAAAACCCAATGCCATTAATGCGGGTGCTTCCGTATGGTTTGCATAATGTTTTTCTACCAAGGCTACCGTACGCATTGCCATTTTAGAAGTGTACTGTACAGTAATACTTAACCACAGATGTTCGATGTACGGGTTTTTAAACCGGTCAATTACCTGCGCTGCAAAATGATTTGCCTCATCCACGGTACTATCATTTTTTGCAACCAACGGGGCGATCTCCTGCAACATCAGACAGGATACATAGTTGGCAAACGGCTCATTATCCATAGCTTCTTTTACCGTTTGGAAACCCGAAAGATGAGCCAGTCCGCAGGAAAAAGTATGTGTGCCGTTCAGCAAGCGCAACTTCAGTTCACGAAATTTATTAATATCCGGCGACAGTATAACCCCTTCATCTATTTTACTAAAAGATAAAATAGTTTTTGTTCGTTCACTGGTTGTTTCAATTGCCCATAAGCGATAGGTTTCAGACATAACCATCAACTCATCCTGGTATCCCAATTGCCCTTCAACAACAGACTGATCGCCTGGCGATAATTTACCGGGCACAATTCGATCAACCAAAGAATTGCAAAAATCATTGGCATGGGTAAGCCAGTGAATAAATGCAGCGGATGCATTTTTAAGTTTAGCCAAACTGAGAAGGATATTTTTTAATTGTGTGCCATTCTCCGGTATCAGTTCTGTGGGAATGATTACCATACCTGCTTCATCGATTCCATCAAATAGGGTATAGCGTGTTTCTAAAAAATTTAACAACCTTCCCGGAAATGAAACAGGTACTGTTGCATGAGCATCTGACTCAACCAATACAATACCTACTTCCGTGGTGTTTGATATAATCACCTGCATGGCTGGATTGGTAGCGCATTGTAATATCTCCTCCCATTCCTCTTTAGCAGATAACACCCGGCTGATAGCAGCATTAATTATCACTTTTTCTACTCTCATACCATTCTCAACCCCACGTTCCAATAAGGTGAATAAACCATCCTGTTCTTCAAACGCATCGGTGGCTCCATTATTGGTTGATTTTATTACTACTATCCTTCCGTTAAAAATATTTTGCCTGTTGGCTTTATCAATAAAATAATCCGGTAACCCACGCAGTAATACACCGGTACCAAACTGCAATACTTTTTCGGGTAATGTTAACAGCGAATCTGCCGGTACTATTACCTGCTGTTTATTTAAGTGCCCCAATATTTTTGTCGACAACTGCATGTATTCCACTTATTTATTGTGATACCCTTTTTATCCATTCCGGGTATTCTGTTTTTAATAATTTTTCAGGCCAGGTTCCATACCAGGCATAGCCTGTTCTTCTCTCAATTTCTATTTCTGTTACACTATATTTTTTATTACTATCCCTTCCACTAAAAAAAGGGCGGTTGGTACCTATTTCATAAAACCTTGCCCAGATGGTGCTGTTGGGGTCAGTAGTTATTAACCTGTCTTTTCCTTTGGGCTGATTGGGCGCAACAACATCAATATATTTATACCCCACGATCTTAACCAGTTCAAACCAGTCAATGGCTGCTGTTACGGCCTGTTTGATTCGGGGTGACGGGTCTTTCACCCGCATTAAAAAACGGGTAATACCCACCGATTCATTTCCGCTTAAAGAAACCAATTCGAATTTTCTGGCCATTTCGGGTTGAAGTGTTTGCTTATTATATTGCGCGCACCAGGCGGTTAATTTTCCATTTACTTTGATCTGTGTTGCCAGGATGCATTCAATACCCCTGCGAACCGCTTCTTTGGCTTTAGGAATGAAAGAAGGGTTAACAATATCGAAACCATTTTTTAATTCAACAATATCCTGCAACACATTCAGCACATTTACCATTGCATCATCGTTAAAAGTTATCTGACTCCTGTATAAAGCCGAATCGGGATAATACTGCGGCCAGCCACCGGCTGCATTCTGCGCCAATAAATAATACCGGATTCCTTTTTCTGCAGCTTGCAGATAATGGATGTTTTTTGCTTGTTTATATGCTTTTACCAAATACCGTATCTCCTTTGTGGTAGCATCGTTATCAATAGTGGCATCTATATGCATTGAGTCGGCACGGATAGATTTCTTTTCAGCATCCGTTAGTACCTTTGAATAATCTACTTTTATTTCATTTACTGCTTTGGGCCAACCGCCAACCGCCCTTTGGTAAACCAACATATTCTCGGCCTGAAAATCAGTTCCGTTCCGGGCTTCAGGTATAATGGCTGCTTTATTCCCTTTATTTCGGGTAAGTATCTTTGCATCAATTTTAGTAGCACTACCTGAAGGTTGCCATTGCCCTGCAAAAGTCCAGTTTGCGTTGATTTGATCTGCCAACGGTGAGCCCGGCGCTTTCTGTAAATTATCTGCATGCCATGCATAATCGCCACCACCTTGCCGGTGACTGTTGAAATAATACACACGCTCTCCCCATTGAATGATATTCTGTGGGTTAGATGGGTTTAGATAAATGGGCGCGTCTGCCATATTCTTTGCAAAAGAACAATTGATGATATAAAATTGCGCATCGCGGTGATAGCGGCCGAGTTTAAACCCATCATCACCCCGAAACACACAATTTTTTAAAACCGTTTTTGAATCTTTTATTTTAGAACCATCATGCCAGATAGCGGCTACATTGCCATGTGCAATAAATTCACAATTTTCGGCATAGGCCCAACCACGGGGACAATAGAAATCAACCCCGCCTTCCATCAGGCAATCTTTAAAATAGAACATGCCATTATCGGTGTTCCATGGGCTTACCGTATCTCCGCCATAGGCACGTAAAATACAATTACGAACAATTAACCGGGTGGTGCCAAAGCTGCGCAACGCCATCTGGTGACCATCTCTCCTGACCGTTTTAAAATGATTCATACTATCAGCGGCACAATCAATATGAACACCTTCTAAATTGTTTATATTATCAAAACCAAAATTATTGGTGATGCTCAGGTTTTCGAGTACCAGGTCATTGCCTTTGAGATTAATGGTAGCAACACCCCAATCGTCTTTATTTTCGCAACGCCAGATATCCCTTGCGAGCGAAATGACCAACTGAGTATTATTTTTATCTTCCCCGATAAGGGTAATAAAATTTTTATCGATAAATATTTTTTCCCGGTAAATACCGTTGCGGATATAAATAACGCGCTGTGCAGTAGCGTTATCCGGCAAACTGTTGATAGCTTCCTGTATACTTTTAAAATCGCCATTACCTGCTGCATCAACTATTAGCATTTGTGCATTGGTAATATACCCGGAACCTACCAGACAAACGATCACCACACAACTGCGGATAATATGAGTTACCAGTTTCTTCATTTTCTTTCTCCTGCTATTTTTTTTGCGGCACTTGTTTGATCAGCCATGAAACGAGGTCGTTTGCCGCTTTACTGTTTTCATATTCCATGGGTATTTTTCTTCCATCTACATATTCATTATATAACCAGGGATCACCTGTTGCGAATACGGTACCCTTGCCTATTTTAGCTACTGCAAAAATGATCAGGTCGCCTTTCTTCAAGGCGGCTGTTGCAGGATTTTTTACTGTAATAGAGCAAACTTCTTTTTGATAGATCTTTTTTACATGTGGCAGGATCGAATTACCTGCAGGTATGTCAACCGCACCCATTGTATACTCGTTACCCACTACCCGGTTATAACTATCTTCATTAAAGTGGATACCGAATTTATCTCCCAGTATATTAAAATGATCAAACTCTGCATTGCCTTTATCATTGTGAAACAATACCAGCACACCACCCGCCTTTACCCAATTGTACACTTCTTCCGCATCTTTTAGCTGAACATAATTCGGAGTGGGGTTGTCGGCTACATTATCTGCATCTACAATAAAATAGATATTTGCATTCTGTAAATTTTTACCTGTTGGGGCTTCGCTGAGTGTTTTTGTTTGCACACCATAGCTTTTGAAAATATTTGCCAGGAAAGAAAAACCGCTGTTTGGATATTCATCCCATTTGTAATGAAATGGCTTTAGTGTGCCGGTAATATCCTTTTTTCTTTCCGAATTAAAATAATCATCCAATACAATTGTTTTGCCTTTGCCAACAGCCAGGGTGGGCAGTAATTCCATTTCGTTAGATGTTTGTATAAATGCACCTACCCCTTTTGGGTCGTTTACAATTACTTTTTCATGCAGGTAATATTCGTAGCTCCCATCACGGTAAGGTGTACCACCCAGGCCACTTACGCTAACCGTTCCGTTCAGGTTAGTTTGTCCGTTTGCATCTGTTTCAATAAATTTTTTGATTATACCGGCGTATCCTTTTTTAGCTACCTCCAGGTAAGAGGCAGGAAGGAAGCCCAATCGTACTGCTTTAGCCATTGTGTAAACAAACATGCAGCTGGCTGAAGCTTCCAAATAATTTCCGGGGCCGGTTGGTTTGTCAAGGATATCATACCACAGGCCGGTTTTGGCATCCTGCACTTTTTTTATGGCATCCGCATAGCGTTTTAAAATAAAAACAATCGAATCTTTTTTATTATTTGCAGAAGGAAAATTTTCCAATACATCAACCAATGCCGCACCATACCAACCCATGGCCCTTGCCCAGAAATGGGGTGATACGCCTGTTTTAGGGTTAGCCCATTTTTGTTGCCGGCTTTCATCCCAGCCATGGTATAATAAACCTGTTTTTGCATCACGTGCATGGTTTTCCATCCAGATAAACTGATGGGCGATATCATCAAATGCAGCGGGTTCATTAAAAGTTGCCGCATATTCCGTGTAAAATGGCTCACCCATATACAATCCATCAAGCCACATCTGGTACGGGTATATTTTTTTATGCCAGAAACCGCCCTCATTCGTTCTCGGTTGTGTTCGCAACTGCTCGCGCAACATGGCAGCAGCTTTGTAATACTTTTCTTTACCGGTAACAGTAAAGAGTGTTAGTAATATCCTTCCGCAGAGTACATTGTCAATATTATGGTCCTGTTGTTTGTAGGTGCGTATCTCTCCTTTATCGTTCACAAAAAAATCCATGCTTTTCTGCATGTAATTAAAATATTTCGCGTCACCTGTCTTATACCAGAGGCCCTCAATACCTTTCAGGATAACCCCCTGGTCATAGGTCCATTTGGCGGGCTTTCCCGGTTCTGAAAACAAGGAATCTTTCCAGACCGTCATTACCGTTGCCGCCATTTTCTCAGACCATGATTGCGCGTGAACAGTTACCATAGTAATAGACAACATGCTTAACAATACAATAGCTATTCGAATCTGTTTTTTCATATATGGCTTACTTAAATTCTATAGATGATTGAGTTGCCCCGAATGCAAACGCAACTTTATTCTTTGCTTTTGCAAAATCAGTTTTTGTAACTTTTATATGTTTACTTCTGTCTCCATTCACACTAAAAAGTAAGGTTGCATTATTTTCGTAACTGATATTATTGAAATCAGTATTAGAACTGTTCTGCAGGTAGATTAGCGGATCAGTATCAGCCGTAATCAACCTGATATTATTAAAGCTGATGCCCTCTGCTTCTGTACATTCAATTCCTTTTCTTGTTTCCAGCACCATATTAGTCAACTGCACATTACGCACATTCATTTCCGGGATACCCCGGATAAAAATTGCTTTCTCTGCTCCTTTGCATACGATATTATTCACATAGAAATCCCTGAATACGGGTGTTGCGTCAGTAACCGGCAGGGTTTCTATTTTAGGCATCTCCCTTTTTTCGCCTGCAAGCGGAATAGGGTCTTTGGCCATATAATACATATCAAACAAAATAGCTTCTCCACCAATATCTTTCATGGCAATATTAGAAGCATATATTTTCTCAACTATCCCGCCCCGTCCGCGGGTAGTTTTAAACCTTAGGCCAATATCTGTTCCGATAAATGTGCAATTAGATACAAACAGGTTTTTAGCACCACCACTCATTTCGCTACCCACTACAAAACCGCCATGCGCGTGGTAAACGGTTGTATTTTGCGCAATTACATTTTCTGTGGGTATGCCCCGCTTTCTTCCTTCTTCATCGCGACCGGATTTTATACAGATACCATCATCGCCTGTATCGAAAGAACAACCATCTACCAATACATTGGCGCAGGATTCAAGATCAAGCGCGTCTGTATTTTGACCATATACAGGGTTCTTAACGGTTACATTTTTTATAGTGATATGCTGGCTAACCGATAAGTGCATTGTCCAGGCAGGTGAGTTTTCAAATGTTATGCCTTCCAACAGGATATTTTTACAGTTAGTGATACGCAAAAAATTCGGGCGCAGGAAATCCCTCACTTCTTCAAAATCTTTCAATTGTTTACCGGTAATTAGTTTACCTACATCACCTGTGATTGAGCCTTTTAATGCAGATTCAGATGGGTACCAACCGGATTTGTCTTCTGATAGCACACCTCCTGAAGCAACCAGTTTTTTCCATTCTGAGTCGGTTACTTTTCCTTTTTTTAATGGCCGCCATACATTCCCTGAACCATTGAATATACCCGCACCGGTAATCGCGATATTCTCAGCATTGGTTGCTGAAATGGGGGATTGACAGCGGGCAGCGTCTACCCCTTCATAAGAAGCGGCTACCAGTGGATACAGGCTGCGGTCTGTAGCAAATGATATTAAAGCACCCCTGGCTGCATGCAGTTCAACATTGCTCTGCAGTACGATCGGCCCGGTTAGCCATAAGCCTTGCGGGATCAATACTGTACCACCGCCATTTTTTATACAGGCTTCAATAGCCAGTTTGATAGCATGCGTATTTAAAGTAGTACCATCATTAATGGCACCATACGCGGTAATGTTAAAAGTATCTTTTTTGAAATTGGGTTCATAAATCTTAGGCAGTTCATAGGCCAGTTTCTCAGGGTGGGCAGATGGCTTCAGGTATTTGGCAATTACTATTTTTTTATCGCGCAGTTCGCCACAAATCAATGAAGCAACAGAAGCAGCCCCATACGCGGAAAAATGTGTATCATCCTTTTTGCCGTCGGCTGCCGCTTTAAAATGTTTGGGATCTATCCAGAGAAATATTTTTTTTGAGCCCTCTA